>CASGEP010000027.1 GCA_949300515.1 uncultured bacterium | reverse complement strand
CAGGGTTATTGTACCGTCTTTAACCCTTTTTGTAATAACGGGCGCTAAAAGTGTAAGTATGACAGAGATTATAAGCGTTGTTACAAGCAGCTCTGCCAGCGTGAAAGCGTGTTTTTTCATTGTAAATTCCCCCAGGTAATAATTTCGTATTTATAAAAGACAATTAGATATGTAAAAGAATGCGCAAAAATTAAAGCAAAAAATGCCCCTTTTTGCGTAATTTGTGGTATATTTTAATTAAAACAAGACTAAACTAATGTACCAATAGTACACTAGTTTAAATCTTATGTCAAGTATTTTAAATCAAAAAATATAAAGGGCTGTTTTTGGAAACCATCGGAGAGAAATTAAAAAGCATTCGAAAGTCAAAGGGTATGACACAGGCTGAATTTGGAGAGAGTATAGGTTTTTCAAAGCAGGCTGTATCAAATATTGAAAATAATTTGTCAAATCCTTCGATTGATTTTATAAATAAATTGATAGTGTACCATAGTGTAAATGCAAACTGGCTGATTGCAAGTATCGGGGAGATGTTTATTTCTAACCAAAATCAGCTCAGGAGTTTAAAAAATGAGATTATGGCAGAAGTCGAGATGATATTAAACAAAAGGGGCATAAGATAACTTATACCCTTAAAATTTTAAATGTAGTTTCTACATTTCTTCTGAAATAATTTGCTGCATTTCTATGTCGGGTTTCCCTAACACTCTCACTAATTCCAATACAGATGCTTTCATCTGGCATTTTTGAGAAGAATTATTGAAAAAGTCTGTATAAAAACAGCCCTCACAGTTGCAACCTCTCTTGTAGCATTCCATTGCCGTTGTTGTCCATCTTCTCACGGCAACTGCACGCCCAAAATCCCTACTTTTCAGCACGTCTTAATCCCCCAAATAATATCTGTCCGCTACAAACCTTATACTATAGCCTCAAAAGGCTTGTCTTTATTGAATTTATTATTATTATATCGCCTAAGAGCGTTTTATCAAGCGAATTTGGTGTAAATATTACGCTTTATTACAAAGTTGCAATGGCTTGCATGGTCTGTATTTAGCGGATTGCGCCCCCTCTATTTGCGCCCTGTGACATGCTTTCCAAAAATGCCCGCGGGCGAAATGCATGCGCGGTGCATGATTTCATGATTTTAAGTGTAAAAAATATTATTAAGAAGTGTAAACATTTGACTGTTTTTACAAAAATCCCATGCCAAATTGGCATGGATTTATAAAAATATTAAAAAAGCGGATGTGAATTTATCCGCTTTTTTAAACCTCCTCTGTTCAGCAGCCGCAATATCAGCTTTAATTTATCTGCTTACTTTTGTTGTTGTATGCAAGCCTTCAAGCTTCGCTTCTTAGTCCAGTGTCGAGCTGTCCGCTTTTGCCTTCGCAAAACCGTCACGCTCTCACATCCTGTCGGTCGCTTGCTTTCACCTACTCCGTCGGAGCACGGTTCAAGCTTCGCTTCTTAGTCCAGTGTCGAGCTGTCCGCTTTTGCCTTCGCAAAACCGTCACGCTCTCACATCCTGTCGGTCGCTTGCTTTCAGGCTGTGCAGTCGCACTAGCCTTCAAGCTGCGCTTCACTCCGGCTTACGCATTCCGCCTGTGCAATCAAAGATTGCTCCGCTCACTTCGCTTACGCTCCGTTCGCAACGGCGGTCATCGATAGTTGCGCCTTGCGGTCTTGCTCATCGCAAGCCCTTAAGGCTCACTCCGGCTTACGCTTTTTTCATGGTACGGTCTTCGCACTTCGCACTTGCTCATCGCAACTGCGTGCGTGCTTCGCACACCTATGCACTCGTCTGCATTCGCTAAGCGCAGCAGCGCTAAGCTCATTTGACTCGTGTTTTGCTCCTGTGGGTATCTCGCGCCAATGCGCTCGATTATCCTACGTCGCCATTATTCGGCTCGCTAGCGGCTCAACGCCGCGCGCTATCGCCTCGGCTTACGCTTTTAATCCAAGAGGGCTTCAAGGATTGCTGCGTTTTTGTTTGCAAATGAATTCTCCCTCAATTTTGTACGTTGAATGTAAGTCCTCAATGCTTCTCTGATAAGTTCGCTGCGTGAGCGGTTTTCTGTGTCCGCAACGCGGTCAATTTCGTCTAAAAACTTCTCAGGCATTGAAATAAGAACTCTTGCCATTTTTTTCTCCTTAATTATCTTTTCTCTTTTGTGGATTTACCGTTATTTGCTCTACATTTATATAAAAAATATATCCGGAGAAAAATTGACTAAAAAAGATATACTTTTTATATTTTATGTAACATATCTTAATATAAACCCTGCAAAAGCTCTATATACCGTATTTTTTTCTTGTTTCTAAATCAAGCTCCAGTATGTCATCAATCGTCGGGTTTTTTATTTCGTTATGGTTTAAAAGTGCCCTCTCCACTGTTTTTTCAATGTCTAAGAAGTGTATTTTGCCCTCCAGAAAGTTATTTACGGCGACTTCGTTTGCGGCATTGAGCACTACAAGAGAGCTTGTGCCCCTGTGCCCTGCTTCGTATGCCATTTTTAGACATCTGAACTTATCTAAGTCGGGTTTTTCAAAGGTCATTGTTTGCCCAAAAAGGCTGAAACCGTCTGTTTTAATGCCTTTTTGCCTTTTGGGGTATGTAAGGGCGTATTGAATGGGGATGTGCATGGAAGGAAAGCCGACCTGTGCTAGCATTGAGCCGTCTATGAACTCTACAAATGAGTGTACAAGGCTCTGTGGATGAATTACGACCTTTATGTCTTTGTAGTCCATATTAAAAAGATAATGCGCCTCTATGACCTCAAGACCTTTGTTCATAAGGGTTGCGCTGTCGATTGTTATTTTTCTTCCCATGTGCCATCTGGGGTGTTTCAGAGCTTCAAGCGCGTTAGATTTTTCCATTTCTTCTCTGGTTTTGTTCAAAAAAGGTCCGCCTGAGGCTGTAATAATAAGCCTGTAAGGGTCGTTATTTTTATCCGCAAGACACTGCAAAATAGCCGAGTGCTCGGAGTCTACGGGCAAGATTTTCACATTGTTTTCTTTTGCTTTTTTCATTACAATTTCGCCCGCCATAACGAGAGTTTCCTTGTTTGCAAGAGCTATGTCGATTTTATTTTCTATTGCTTTAAGTGTAGGTTTTAAACCTACTTTCCCCGAGGTTGCCACAAGAATGATATCGTTTTTTGTATCCGAACAAAGTTCCGTCAGTCCCTCTGCTCCCCAAAGAACCTCAATGTCGGGAAATTTTGACTTTATGAGTTTAATATCTTCCTGCCTTTGAATGCAAACCCGCCCGGGGCGGTATTTTTCAATCTGTGCGCACAGCAGTCTGACGTTTTTGCCCGCGGCGAGCGCCAAAACTTCATAATCCTCAAGACAGTCAAGTACTTCAAGGGTTTGAGTGCCTATTGAGCCTGTTGAACCTAACAAAGTAATCTTTTTCATAAGGCTATTATATTAAAAATGTTTTATTAAAACAAATTTTAGACGGATAAAATTTCTTCCAAAGTTTCATCTGTTGCCTCAATCCAACCTCTGTTTGTAAGTTTGTAGCCTATTTCCATATTTTTTGTTAAAGAATTATATTCAATTGCAACCGCGTATGGTGCATTATATCTCATAACAATTACTTCGTCTGATTTTGTTACACCTTGAGATTTTATTGAATTTTTTTTATGTAAAACAGGCAGACCGTCTTTGTATGATATGATATCGCTTGTTTTGGAATATTTTGGGGACGGTTGTTTAAAGCCTTTTTTGTAGGTGGTCGCTCTGCCTTCATCAAGCCAGAGTTCTTTATTTATTGTTTTTGAGCCGTCGGGATTTTCTTGGTAGCCTTCAGTGTATTTTCCTGATTCTTCATCTATAAATAAAATCTCTAAATCTTTTTTTACTGTTCCGTCTGCTCTTTGCTCGTATCCTTCGAGATATTGACTGATTTTGTTGTTTATAAAAGTTGAAACAATAGAGTATATTTTGGTGCCGTCGGGTCTTTCTTCGCAGCCTTCAAGGTATTTTTCGACCCTGTCGTTTTGAAAATGTATTTCAAGACTGTTTCTTTTTGTTCCGTTTGGAAGGGTTTGGAAACCTTCTCTGTACAGGCATGGTTTGGCGCTAAAAAAAACGGTTTGCGAGAGCAGTTTGCCGCTGTCTGAAAATTCTTCCATGGTTGCAAAGTCGTCCTCAAGCGGGGTGATTTTTCTTATCAGTTTACCCTCTTTTGAGTACTCGTCGCCGCTTTTGTATAAATTAATGAGCAGATTATACATTTCAAGAGCTTCTCTTGCATCTGTTTTTGAGCCTTCGCTTACGGCTTCCATTCTTCCTCTTGCTTTGACACAAAGGGCATCGGCTTTTCTTTTTGCGCTTGATGTTTCTCTCAGTGCGCCTGAAAGTTCGGGAGGCATTAAAACTCTTTGAAGAGCACAGATTACACTTAACCTTGCACTGCTGGGGGGATTTGTGTTTTGAGTCTGCGTTTCTTTTGGTTCATTTATGGAGTTTTTAAAATTTATGTTGTTAAAGGGTCTAATTGGTGATATGCGCATACTTGTATTTATTCCTGTTTTATCTTATCTGTAATTTCATCAAAATATTTAACACTTTCAAAAAGGGCATCTTTATCAAAAATTTCAAAAGTAATCTGCGGGTAAAGATGCATGTCATAGAGTGTTTTTATAACCGGTTCAATTTCAAGTGAGCCGTTTAGTAAGGAGCCGTGCGAGTCCTCGTCTTTATAGTTGTTGTGAAAATGCATGTGATGAAGCATTATGCCGTAATTTTTTATCCATTCGGAAATCGGATATTCGGAGTGTAAATTGCAGTGTCCGATGTCGATTGTGGCTTTTAAATTCGGGGAGTTAATTGCTGCTACTATGCTTCTTATCAGCTCCCAGTCGGGTTCATGGACGTTTTCAATCGTTGCGGTTATTCCTTCTTTTTCAAAATAAGGGATAAACTCGTGAAAAAATTCAATATTTCTCCTAAAGTAGAGTTGTCTGTATTCTTTGTGTTTGAGCAAATTATTAAAACAAGTGTGGAAAACAACCGTTTTTGCATTAAATTCACATGCAAGCTCTAAGCTTTGGTAGTATCTTTTCTCCGATACTTCGCGGATTAATGGGTCTTTTGCGGCAACGTTTAAATTTGAGAAAAACCCGTGCAGAGTAACTTCGCCCTCAAAATCTTTAAGAGCCTGTTTGTACTCTTTTTTTGTTATGTCAAACAAATCTTCTATATCTTTTAATCTGCCAAAACGGCTTATCTCAATTCCGCAGTCAAGTTCCCGTGCAATGTCGAGCGCGCCTCTGAAATTGTGATAGTCTACCGTTGATGATATGAATTTTTTAAATTTGTTTTTCATGTAGTAAAATTATAATTAAAAAATAGAATTATGTATATAATAGAACTTGCCGTAAAAATCGGTACAAAAATTAAAAATCGGGATTTTAAGTTTTTAAAGAAACAAAAACCCGCGCAAAACGCAGAAATCGAGGAACAAAGCTGTGAACACATTTTTGTGCCGGTTGATTCTACAAAAAAAGTTCTGGCATGTACAAAATGCGGGTTTATGGTGCGCGTTAATACTGTTGAAGAAGAAAAACAAAATCCTTTTGCGCAATAACAAAATTTAACAAATTGCCCGCGTTTATACTAGAATATATAATTATTTTGGATAAGTATAATTGAATAAGGTAAAAATTGAGCGCACAGGGGGGTTTATACAACATCTTTGACGAAAAAAAATGCGGTCAAATTTCAAGTGTTACAATGGAATTTGACAGCGAATTTTTGCCTAAAATTATTGAAGCAACCCAAAATTTCTGGGAAGATGAATTTGAGTTTCGTGTTTTTGACATAAATAACAAAGAAAAAGTAAAAGAAGATTTATATTTAGAGTATGATGCGTTTTTTATAAGCCAGGTGCCGTCAAAACATACCCCGCCCGTCACTCTCAGGCTCTCTGACGAGTTTATAAGGCTTATTTTGCACAATACTTTCGGCTCAAATATGCCCCTGTTTGAGCTGAGCGACTTATCCGAACTTGAAATAAGGATTTTGAACGGGTTTTGCGACTTTTTATACAAATCCTTTTCAAATTTACTCATAAGCGAGGACGAACTGAGTAAAATTGAACTTAAAAACAAAGAGGTTTATAATTTTGTAATTATCATCAAAAACAGAGATGAAAAAAATTCAAAAATTGTAATTACCCTGCCGTCCTCAAGAATTAAAAGAAAAGAAATTAAAAAAGAGGTAAACTACAGTGATGACGAGTTTAAAAACATAAACGCGTATGTAGATATTGAAGCAGGAAGCTCAAAAATAACTCTTAACGATTTGAAAAATATATCCGAAGGCGACATAATGCTGCTTGAGGACAGTTTTGTAAACAAAATGAAAATCATAACCGGAGAAAATATCAGGGAATTTAAAGTAAATCCCGACCCCGAACTTATGATTGAAATTGATGAAGATGAACATGATATTGAGGGAGAGGAGAATATAAATACAAATATGTGGGATGACATTCAAATAGAAGTTAACGCCCGTTTTAAAAAAATTAAAATGACTTTAGGCGAATTAAAACACATCTCAAAAGGGCTTGTAATAGACCTCGGCTCTGTTTTTCACAATGAAATTTCGCTCCTTGTGGAAGAAAAAACGGTTGCAAAAGGCGAGCTTGTCATTATAAATGATAAATATGCGGTCAAAATTAATGAAATAATAAGCGATATGACAAAACAGCCCCAGAGCGCGCAAAAACCTCAGCAAGGCGCACAAAAACAGCCTCAGGCGCAAAAAACTGACCCTCAGGCGCAAAAAGCTCAGGCTCCCGCAGCCGCGCAGGCAAAACAAGCTCCGGCTGCAGGACAAAGACCTCAGGCGCAAAGAACACAGGCTCAAGCGCAGGCCCAAAGGGCGCAGGCACAAAGACCTCAGGCGCAAAGAACACAGGCGGCGCCTAAAAAAGATGAGGTAGAGGAAGATTTTGACTATTCGGATTTTGAAGAAGAAAAGTAAAGGAAAAAAATGACAACACATATAGCAGCTTTTATTTTTTATACACTTGCAATGCTCGGCGTTATGTTTGTAGCCTTCAGCGTGTATAAAAACGTAGTTTTGGGACAGAATGTACACACAACAAAGCTAAAAATCGAAGATATGCTCAGGCTTAATCAGAGAAAGTCTTTGTATGTAATAAATTATGAGGGCGAAAGGTTTCTGATAGCAGGCGACAGCGACTCCACCACTCTTATTTCAAAACTTGACACAAAAGAAAAACAAAACATTAACCGGCAAAATGTCGTACAAATCCAAAAAGAGGAGCCGACGCCCGCGCAGGAAAGCTTTGAAACGCTTGAAGATAAGCTTGTAGAGCTAAAAAAACTCCACGGTTCAAAAAATGTTATGCGAACCATATTAAAAGAAATAAATTCAGGTAAGGACAGATACTAAGATGGATGTACTTTTAAAAGATATGAATCCTGTTATACAGCTGCTCATTGTAATGACGCTGTTTTCGCTTTTACCGTTTGTTTTTTGCTGTATGACGTCTTTTTTAAGATTTACAATTGTTTTTTCAATATTAAAGACGGCGCTCGGTACCCAGAGTGTGCCACCTGCAATTGTTTTAATAGGTTTGTCAATGATTTTGACGTTTTATTCCATGTCGCCCGTTTTTGATCAGATGATAAAAGCCGGAGAGCCTGCATATAAAGGCGGGAATATTGTCTTATGTATACAGGAAGGTTCAAAACCCCTGAAAGAATTTATGCTCAAGCAGACACGACAGAGCGATTTGGCGTTTTTTGTCGAAAAAACAAGGAAAGAGCCGCCAAATACGCCCGATGAGCTTACTATGTGGGAGGTTGCGCCCGCATATATCATAAGCGAACTGAAAACAGCCTTTGAAATAGGTTTTATAATTTTTGTGCCTTTTATAGTGCTCGATCTTGTTGTGGCGAACATTCTGCTTGCTTTAGGTATGTTTATGTTATCACCTACGATTATCTCTTTGCCGTTTAAACTTTTGATATTTATTGCGGTAGACGGCTGGAGCTTAATTGTAAAAGGACTTGTGGAGAGTTTTAACTGATGGAAATAATGATAGAATACCTTGCAAAAGGTTTTATGACAATGCTTATGATTTCGCTTCCCTGCGTGCTGGTAGCCGCGGCGATAGGTCTTGTTGTGGGTATCCTGCAGGCTGTTACGCAGGTTCAGGAACAAACAATTGCCGCTGCGCCAAAAATTATTGCGGTATTTTTGACTATTATTATTCTTGGGATGTGGTATGTTAAATTACTGACGGAATTTGTCATAGAAGGCAGCGCGATTGCTTTTAATGTATTGCCGAGAAGTGAAGAATACGTGCTTGAATCAAACTATTACAACCACACAAGACCTTTTGCAAATGAAATGCAAGACAAGCTTGACGGTTCACAAAAAGACTTAAAAGAAATTATGAAAAACCCCGGAAAGCTTCCCTGGGTTGACAGAGCAGAAAAAAGCACGTATGATTCAGCAAGGAGGGGTGCTAATCCCACACCCAGTTTTATAGAAAAGAAGAAAATAATGGAGAGGTAGATTATGAAAAAGACACTTTTAATTTTGGGGCTTATGTTCTCGCTCGGCGCAGCAAGCGCTTATGAAATAGATGCAAACAGTATTTTTCGCCAGGGTAACAGTGTGGGGCTGAAACCTAACTCAAGATATACAATCACCTGTCCTTCAATTATTGAAAACGTTGAAAACGGTGAAGGCGGCAATGTAAAATTTTTCTTTATGGACAATGAACCCTTTGAAGTGAGCAACAGAGCCGCAAGCACTCTTATAATAAGGACTTATGACCCTTCAAGCTCGTATTTTAAAGTTTTCACACAAGACGGTAACACACAGTCAATTAAATACAACGTCAACGAAAAATACAACAAAATGGGTGCAATCGTCGGTAATTGCAGAATTGAACCCTAAAAAAACAGCCTATGGAATTATTTTTGGCACAATTTGCAAAACTTTTTCCCGAGCTTAATCTTGCATTGGGCGCGGGAATTATGGTGTTCAGCAGACTTCTGGGGCTAATGCAGTTTGCGCCGCCTTTTAACAGAAGGGAAACCCCTTCTCTTGTAAGGATTTCGATGGCTCTTATTATAACAGTGATTGTCACTATGCTTATAAAACCCCAACCTATCCCTCCAAATACTTCAATTATGATGGGAATACTTTTAAACTATGCTTTCGGGGCAATTTTGGGCTACATTGCAAACTGCATACTTGCTGCCGTGAGTGCGGGCGGGGATATGATAAACACACAGATGGGTCTTTCTTCCGCTATGGTCTTAGACCCCACAACCCGTGCACAGACTTCTATTTTAGGTAATTACTTTACAATTTTGGGTCTGATTATTTTTATGAGCGCGGGCGGCGCCTACTGGCTTTTAAATGCTTTTATCAGGAGTTTTGACGTCTTTGGAATGTATCAGACGGTTATTCCGCTCGCGCAGGTTATAAATATCGACTACCTTGTGATAATTACCTCAAATGTACTCTATTTTGGCATGCAGCTTGCGGCACCCGTTTTGCTTGCGACTCTGGGTCAGGATATAATTTTAGGTATAATTTCAAAAACAGCGCCGCAGGTAAACGTTTTTCAGCTGAGCTTTTTGTTTAAACCCGTTATGGGCGCGCTTATTTTGATTTGGATTTTGCCCATGCTGATAAATGTAATAACGGATTATATGAACTCTTATGCAAATATTTTCTAAACTAAAGGGCGCTTTTTGCGCCCTTTGAGTGTTATACTATAAAATCAAAATTAACTCCCCAGGAGTTGCCGTTGTAGTAGTTTTTGAACTTTTCTCTTTCGTCCTCAAGTGTTTCTATGGTGCTCTGTACTGATGAGGAGGGTAATCTCAGTGTGATTTCCGTGGGGCAGCCGTTGCAATTTTTTTGTTTGTATGCAAATTTTGCGGGTTTTGCATTTCTGAAAAGTATTTCTCTGCTTCCGTCTTTTTCTGTCAGACTGAATATTTCAGGCATGCCGTCCCTGTAGATAACTTCCATATCCGATTGGGCTTTGCCGGGCAGGTTTTTTCCGTAAATTCTCTGAAATCTTTCGGGCCCGTTATCCGTGTATGTAATATTTTCGCTGTATATCAGTTTGTCGCCGTTTGGCAGGGATTTTGTGTTGATTGTGCAATCAACATACGAGTCTTTATAGAACACTATAGTCCTCTCGGCGCTTGTCGAGCCGTCGAAAGATTCAAAATAACCCGTTTGATATGTACTGATATTGCCTTTTTCATCATAACAGATGGCCTTTTTCCATCTTGTGCCTCTTGTGCCCATGGTCGGACTTTCGTAGTATTCTGCGGGTTTGCCGTATTCAAATCTGCAGTGCGACAACAGTTTTCCTTCGCTTGAGTATTCTCTCATAATTGAACAGCCTTTTGCGCCTTTGCTTATTTTTCTTGTTATTCTTCCGTCCTTTGAAACTTCATTTCCTTTTTTATACGCTTCAAGCAGCTGTTCGTATTTTTCTTGTGCTTCTTTGCGGAAATTGCGCGCATCTATCGATGATGACATTACGCTTGAGTTGGCAACTTCAAAATTTCTTAACATAAAAATTGCGTCCGATAAAACGGTATCAAGCTTGTTTATCCCTTTTGAGTTTACGGATACAAAAACATTTTTGCCGTTGATTTTTGCACCCAGCGCATTTGCACTGTTAAAGCCCTTGAAGTTTAAACCTTTACTGTTAAAAGACCTAACCGGTGATATTTGCATTATTCCTCTCCTTGTCTTATGTATGCGTATACCTACAAAAGACAAACAGAAAAATTTTTGCCACTAAAAACTAAAACGGTTTTGTCTGTGAAAGTTTATTTCTTAATTCTCTAAATCTTGCAATATCTTCCTGAGCTTTTGATGTTTCTTTGAAAAGAACCTGAGCTGCAGGATGAATTATAACAATGGCATCCATATGGATTTCCAAAAAGTCATATCTCCTCGGTGCATTAGAGGAGTTTTTGCCCATAATTTCAGCATTTGTAACAGCAAGAAAACGTCTGTCCCTGTCGTTTAAAAGTTCGGTTAATTCGCGATTTGCCTTTGTCAGTTTTGAAACGTGAACCGTACCTTTTATGTCGTGGTCTTTTGTAAGTATACAAACCTCTATGGGCATTGTTTCGTTGCTGTCGTTTGCCATGTTTATTTAACTCCTTTTGTAAATCATTATATATTATTTTTTGCACTATGTAAAATTTTTGTGTAGAATTAAAAAGAAATGAAAAAACTCTCTGCGATAGTATTATTAGTATTACTTTTAAACATACCCGCGTATGCCGCAAAAAAAGATGCGCTTCTTGAGGTTTCGGATACAAATATGCTAAAGCTCCAAAGCGAGAGTGAATCGGGGGTTGAATACGGAAAACTCTCCAAAAAAGACAGAGTAATATCAAAATCATCAAGAAAAATCGATGCAATTTACCCCGGCAGCAAAAACAACAGACTCGGGATATCTTTCCCCGGAAATCGCGGACCTAATCAGCTTGTAATATATAAAAGAGAGTACGGAAGAAGAACACTCACAAACGAATTCGGTAAAGAAGCCGTGGTTATAGGCGACACCGTTGTGCGCCTTACGGGGGCGGATTCCATAATCCCGCATGACGGCTTTGTAATAAGCGGACATGGAAGCGCAAGCAAGTGGATTGGCGAAAATTTAAAAGTAGGTACAAAAGTAAGGATTGATGAACAAAACTGCGTCCTGCACTCTTTTACGACGATAAGCAGCTACAGATATTATGCAAAAGTAAAAATTAACGAAGTGGAACAAATACTTGAAAAAACAAAAAAACAGTATAAAAACCGCGACGACAAAAAAGTAAAAGAGTATCTGAAAAAAGCCAAAAAAGAGCTTAAGCGCTCCTGTTCGTCAAATTCCAATTCCGCACTTCAAAGCGCAAAAGACTCCATTGTGTCATCTCAAATTGCTCTGAGCTACACTCTGCCTTATCTGAAGGATGAGCTTAAGGGTGTCTGGGTGCGCCCCGTGCAAAAAAATGAAGCGGAAGTCGAGAAAACACTCGATGAAATGCAGGAACTCGGGATAAATACAATATTTTTAGAAACATATTTCCACGGCAAAACCATTTTTCCCTCTGAAGTTATGAAAAGTTACGGATTTGACGGTCAAAACAAAAATTTCAGAGGCTACGATGCTCTCAGTGTCTGGGTGCGCGGCGCCCATAAACGCAACATGAAACTGCATGTGTGGTTTGAGTCGTTTTATATCGGAAACAATCTGCCTCAGGAGGATGCGTACAGCATTCTTGCAATAAGACCCTCCTGGGGCAACAGGAACAAGGCAAACAGCGAATCAAACCAGCCCGTTGCACATATGAGCGAACACCGCGGATATTTTATCGACCCTGCAAACCCTGAGGTAATAGAGTTTTTGACAAAATTAATCCTTGAAATATGCGCCAAATATGATATTGACGGTGTAAATCTTGACTATGTGAGATATCCGCTGAGCGCAAAGGCTTCATCATCAAACTATGAGGCTTCAAATTGGGGATATACGCCCTATGCCAGAGAGGAATTTAAAAAGATATACGGTGTTGACCCGATAAACATAAGAGCAAACAGCGCAATGTGGAATAAGTGGGATAACTACAGGCAGGACAGAATTTCAAAATACGTGGCAAGCGTTAAAGATGCGGTTAAAGACCGCGGAATTGTACTCTCTGCGGTTGTTTTCCCCGACTATAAATCAAGCCTCGAAACAAAGCAGCAAAACTGGCAGAGATGGAGTTCCTACGGTTATTTAGATGCTCTTACGCCTCTTATTTTAACTGCAGACTACAATCTTGCAAATTCCATGCTTGAAGAAATGAAAAGAAAAACATCATCTAAAACAAAACTCTACCCGGGGCTTTTCGTCGGATTTATGGAGGGCGAAAGTGAAGATTTATTGAAACAAATTCACATAATAAGAAATCAAAATTTAGAAGGCGTTGTACTCTTTGACTGGGCACATCTGGATAAAAAATATACCGATGTTTTAAAAGCCTGTGTATTTGCACGCCAATGCAGGGACGAAGATAAAAATTAAAAGCCACGCCCTGCCTATCGTCACAGAGAAAATAAACCTCCCGCCAAAATATCTACTCTCCGAATGTCCGCACCCGTTAACTTCAACTTAGTGCTGCTATGTTTCCATCCTGACACGGTTCGCTGCATAATCGCCGCAAACATCCGGATTATCAACGATATTTTGATTTTCAATTTACGTTCGCTATGCCTCATAGCAGGCTTTGCACCCGACATAAGCTTTCGGTCGAGGGCTTGCAACACCCCGTGAAGCGTGGCTATAAAATAATAACACAAATAAGTGTGATTTTTCCACTATTAAATATTATTACAATATTTATATAAGAATAATATACATGCCGGCTATTAAAAAAAATTCGATTTATAATATATAAAGAGAAAAGAAGGAAGAATATGAGAGTCTTTAGTGCGCAGGCAACTACGCCTAACGGTAATGAATATAAAATATCGCGGACGGGAAGGATTATACTCACCTCGGGTGCTGCGCTGTACGGTTTATATCGCGCGGAAAAATCCGTTGCCTCGGATAAATTTCTAAAAAGCGTGGAAGAATCAACCGCATCTGCCGTGGGTAAGGGCGTAAAATACTACGGCGGCGCAAGGAAAGCGGCATTTTTAGCTTTCAGTGCGGCAATATGTGCAATCGGCGGATTTGTGGCGGGTGCCGCGGCTGATTTTGTTACAAACAGAATATCAAAAAATAAAGCCGACAGTGCACAAAAAGCTTAATTTTTGTGTTAAAATGAGTATATGTTTAAACCTACACGTCAGGAATTTACCATAAAAGTCTGCCCCAGCGATGAAGTTGCGCTGCTTGAAAATACGCTTAATTCCATGACAAAAGAGGGCTGGGATTTGTATTCTATTTACGAGGCGGATAACGGCTCTAAGCTTGTTTATAACTGTATTTTTGTGCGCGAAGTGGAAAATTTCTACGATGAAGCCGAGTTTGAGGACATTCTCGGATTTAAAACCCAGATGGAAAAAATGCTCTATTCAAAAGAGCAGCCCTACGAGCTTTGTTTAAACATTCAGAAAAAAATAAGAGAAAAGCGCGCTAAAATAGAAGAAATAAAGAAATTTTTGGAAAATGCAAAAGACGATGAGCGCGAATTTTTAAATGAAGAAATTTCAAAAGAAATCGATAAACTCAACAATTTAAAAAAACAACTCAAAAGCTTGCTCTCGCCTTCAAAAATGGTTCAAAACCTCGGTGTGGAGCGCCTTTCAATTAATTTAAGCGAGGAGCTGTACCTTTTAAACAACGGACAGAGCGAGCAAAATTTGCTGGCGCAAACGATAAAAGCCCGTCAGGAGCTGACTCAGGAGCTTGGCTATATCATTCCGAAAGTCCAGTTTGTTGAAAACCCCGAGCTTGATGAAAATACTTTTACAATTTCAATCCATGCCGTTCCGGTTGCGGCTTCAAAGGCTTATTCGGGTCATATGATGTTTTTTGAGGACGACCTTAACCTTGAAAAATATCCCAAAAACTCGATAAAAATGAAAGATCCGCTTACGGGAAGAAAAGTTGTCTGGATAGAGGACGATGCGTGCAAAGATTTCTGGGCAAAAGGAATAACGCCCTGCGAGTATGTTGTTGAATACCTCAAACACTATGCAATAACCCACGTCAGCGAAATTTTCAGCTATAATGACATAAATCGTTATATAGAGCTTGTGAGCGAGCACAATTCGTTTTTAATAGATTCAATTCTCGGCGATTTTATCTCGGTATCCGAGCTGAAGTACATTTTTTGCAGCTTAATACGCGAAAGAGTAAGTGTAAAGGATGTTGTATTCATTTTTGAAAAAATAAATGATTTTTCGGATGATTCAACAAAGTCCGACTTGCTTGAAAAACTCCGTGTGGCGCTGGGCGGTCAAATTTGCTGGAGTTATTCAAATGAAGATAAAGAGATTTTTGGCTATGAAATATCTCAGGATATCATAGAAATGCTGCAAAATGAGTCTTACAGCGACTCTGAGGGTGTTGTAAAAATCGACGGCACAAAATTTACAAAGTTTAAAAAAGAGCTGAAACGTATATTTTCCGACGGGCAAAAAATTGTCCTCATAGCGCCCCAGCACTTAAGACAGCTGTTGTTTGTTTTAATATCCCAAATCTGTACGGATATTCCGGTTCTTTGTCCCGAGGAAATTTCAAACGAATTTGAGCTTAAAATTTTAGGACAGATTTAAGCTTTGCTTCTGATAATTTTATCCAGCTTTAAAAGGGCTGTGTATGTGGGTAAAATGACGAGTTTTTCATCGTTTTCAACAGATTCAAGCGCACAGTTGAGTGTTTTTTTAATGTTGTTGTCAATTACCATAAGACCCAGATTTACCCCTGCATATTTGAGCCTTAATGCCATATCATCCGCCCTTGAGCCTGTTATAAATATTCTGTTGTTGAACTTTTGCAGTATTTCAAAATCAGCATCCCAAAGCCAGGAAACATCCCTGCCGTCTGCATATTTATCATTTATTGCAATCATCAGTTTTGTGTTTTTTGCATTTTTTAAATTTCTTAAAACCTCACATGCGCCCGTCGGGTTTTTTATGAGGTAAATTTTTATCTCTTTTCCCTCTACAATCTCTCTTTGCGCCCTTCCAAAGACGGGTTTGTAATTATCCAGCGCTGCCGCGATTATTTTTCTGTCGATTTGTGCCATATAAGCGCAGGTAATTGCCCCAAGTGCATTGTAGGCGTTGTATAAACCGGAGAGGTTTAATTTATACATAATGCTTTTGCCTTCGTAGCGCACATTTAATATGGAATAATTTCTGAAAACTTTAACATCCGCGCACACATCTGGTCTGGGGCGTTTTGTTCTGCAGGCACAGCTCCAAAGTCCCAGCTGAGAGTAAAATCTTTTTGTGTATCTAAGCGGTTTTTTGCAAACGGGACAGTATATGACCTCGCTCGGGCTGTTTGATTTTGCGTCAAAATCGCAAAACTCTACGTTTTCAAAGCCAAAACACAGTACTTTTCTCTTTTTTTTGGGAAGAAGCATGTCATTTTTGATATTTTTTTCAATGTCATATAACCCGGGGTCATCCGCATTCAGGATAATTTTTAAATCGGGATTTATTCTGATACCGTCCTGTATTTTCTTTTTTGTTGTGTCAAGTTCACCGTATCTGTCAAGCTGGTCGCGAAAAAGATTTGTAACAAGAAGATAGTCAAAAGTGATGTTTTCAAAAAGCTCTTTTAAATATGCTTCGTCAGACTCTATTACAAGGTTGTCTACGCTTGACTCCTCGCCTTTTTCCTGAAAATTATTGTACAGCCCGAGCGCAACAGACGTCGCAATGCCGTTTGGCATATTTGCACCCAGTTCGTTGTGAATGACACTCTTTTGAGCCTCTTTTAAAATTTGCGCCAGAAGTCCCGCGGTTGTAGTTTTTCCGTTTGTGCCCGTAATTGCGAATTTGTATGACGTTACGTAATTTTGTGATTCCCTTAAAAAATCAGGGTAAAACTTTCTTAAATACTTTCCGGGTAATGACGTACCCTGTGTATTCATTTTCCTTAAAAGTTTGTAAAATTTATTTGTGTAGTTTAGTGCCTGTTTAAAGTTCATATATTAAAATCGCCCGCCATGTGTATGGAATTTTTATTACAGTTCAATTATAATACACAAATGGAGCAATATATATATATCTTTACAATTCTGCTTGAAATTATTGTTGCGCTGCAGATTGCCCTTAAAATTACAGAACTTAACAAAAAGATTGTCCAATTAAATTCTGAGGTTCTGTTATTGGGCGAGGCTGTAAAAATCGGCATGAGCGACTTTAGAAAACTTATTGCAAAGTTTAACAAAGTCGCGGCAGTTATTGTAAGGGTTAAAAAATTTAATATTAAGCGCATTTTATTAATCGGGGTCGATATTGTAAATATTGTGCTGCTGTTTAAAACTTTTAAAACATTCAGAGGCTTGAGCAAGTTTCAATTTTTAAGAAAACTCTTTTCATACTCCCTTGTAAAGGGATTTTTCAGGCTGGCATTAGACAATCTTGCAAAATAATTATATTTTATCCTCTAAAAAGTCTAATCCCTAAATTACCCCTTCGGTTATTTTTTTTACTTTTTAAAACGGCTAGACTTATAAAAAAGAGGAAAGGACATTATTTGTAAGGGAGTGTTCAATGCTAATAGAAAAAAGATGTTTACAAAACGAAGAATGCGTATTTATGGAATTTAGAGATGTTAACAAAGAGTATCTTGAGTGGCTGGAAGATTTAGCTTTGGAATACCACTGTAAAATAGAGAAAAAAGAGTGGCGCTCGAAATACAACAACTACGTTGTGTATGACTATGAGCCTTTTTGTTCCGACGGTTTTGAGATAAGTCTTACACTATCATCAAAAAGCGTATGTTTTCTGAATTTTATAAGATACCTGTATGAAATTAAGGTACAGACAATAAATTATTTAAACAACTGCATTGCGATTTAGTTTATTTGTATTTGTTTTAATAATTTTTTCTATGTACTCGCCGTAGCCGTTATTGTATTTTTTCGCGAGGCTCGATAAATCCTGTGTGCTAATGTACCCCATCCGCCAGGCGACTTCTTCAATGCAGGCAATTTTCATGCCCGTATTAACCTCCATTGATTTAATGAAGTTGCCCGCTTGCAAAAGGCTCTCAAAAGTACCTGTATCAAGCCAGGCAAAGCCCCTGCCCAAAATTTCAACATCAAGCTGTTTGTTTTTAAGGTAAATATTATTAAGGTCTGTTATCTCAAGTTCGCCTCTGGCGGAGGGTTTCAGGGTTTTTGCATAGTCAACGACATTTTTGTCATAAAAATATAAACCGGTTACGGCGTAATTAGAGTGCGGGTTTTGCGGTTTTTCTTCAATTGAAATTGCTCTGTTATTTTCATCAAACTCAACCACGCCAAAGCGGTGCGGGTCATTTACCGCATAGCCAAAAACCGTTGCGCCTTGCGTTTTTTGACCGACTCTTTTTAACATGGAAGAAAACCCGAACCCGTGGAAAATGTTATCGCCCAAAATAAGCGCGCAAGGTTCTTTATTTATGAACTTTTCGGCAATTAAAAAGCTGTCCGCAATGCCTCTTGGCTCATCTTGCACCATATAGGAAAATTTAACGCCGATTTGCTCGCCCGTGCCCAGAACTTTTTCAAAATTTTGGATATCAAGCGCGTTTGTGATGATTAAAATATCCCTGATACCCGCCAGAAGCAGGGTGGTTATGGGATAGTATATCATCGGTTTGTCATAAACCGGAAGCAGGATTTTTGATATAGGTAACGACGCGGGATAGAGCCTGGAGCCTGCTCCGCCTGCAAGAATTATGCCCTTCATTATTCTTCCTTGTTTTCTTCTTCTGTCTTTTGGTTTGCCTTTTTAGCCGCGGCAAGTTTTTCCCTTACTTTTGTTTCAATTTCTGCTAAAATATCAGGATTTGCTTCCAAAAATTCTTTTGATTTATCTCTGCCCTGACCCAGTTTTTCATCGTTATAGCTAAACCAGGCGCCCGCTTTTTTGCCTATGGCACAAATTCCCTTGCCGTAAATTATGTCAAATTCGGCAATTCTAAAGGGCGGAGCAACTTTGTTTTTAACGACTTTTACTTTTACTCTGTTGCCGATGTCCTCTCCGTCTTTGTTTTTAACGCTGTCTATTCTTCTTATGTCAAGTCTTACCGAGGCATAGTATTTAAGGGCGTTACCGCCTGTTGTGGTTTCGGGGTTGCCGAACATAATGCCGATTTTTTGCCTTAATTGGTTTATGAAAATAACAGTGGTATTTGTTTTGCCCACAATACCCGTTAATTTCCTCAAAGCCTTTGACATAAGGCGTGCTTGCAGACCCATTTGCTGCTCGTCCATTGCTTTTTCAATTTCCGCTTTGGGAACAAGAGCCGCAACGGAGTCAATGACAATAACATCAATTGCGCCCGAGCGTACGAGTTCTTCCGTAATTTCAAGAGCCTGTTCGCCGGTGTCGGGTTGTGAAATCAAAAGTTCATCCACATTTACCCCTAAATTTCTTGCATATTCAGGGTCAAGCGCGTGTTCGGCATCGATAAACGCTGCAATACCGCCTCTTTTTTGGGATTCTGCGACAATGTGCTGAGCTAAAGTTGTTTTACCGCTGGACTCGGGCCCGTAAATTTCAATAACTCTTCCTTTCGGAACCCCGCCGATACCAAGCGCGATATCAAGCGCAAGCGCACCTGTCGGGATGTATTCGACATTAAGGGTGGATTTATCCCCGAGGCGCATAATCGAGCCTTTGCCAAAATCCTTTTCAATTTTATCTAAAGCGAGTTTTAAGGCTTTATCTTTGCCTGCTTTTATCTCGTCGAGTTCTTTTTCTTTAGTTTCAGCCATTTAAAATTCCTCTATTCCCTAATCTTTATGAATATTATATAATAAAATTTATGAAAACAGTACAACTTAACAATTTTGAAATCGGCGGCGATAAGCTTACTATTTTTGCAGGCCCGTGTGTTATAGAAGATAGGGACATGCTTTTTTTGTGTGCACAAAAATTAAAAGAAATCTGCGCGGAGCTTGATATAAACTACATTTTTAAAGCTTCTTTTGATAAGGCAAACCGCTCGTCAATCAACTCTTACAGAGGCCCGGGGCTTAAAGCGGGCTTAGATATGTTAAATGAAGTAAAACAAAAGTTCAACGTGCCTGTTGTGACTGATTTTCATGAGCCTTATCAAGCGCAAGAGGTTGCGCGCGTGGCTGATGTTTTGCAGATACCCGCTTTTTTGTGCAGACAGACCGATATGCTTGTTGCTGCGGCCGAAACGGGAAAAGTTGTAAATATCAAAAAAGGGCAGTTTTTATCCCCTTATCAGATGGACTCGCTTGCAAAGAAAGTTTTAGACAGCGGCAATGACAAAATTTTAATAACAGAGCGCGGAACGAGTTTCGGCTATAATAATTTAGTTGTCGATATGCGCTCAATTCAAATTATTCAGGAGATGGGCTATCCCGTTGTATTTGACGCTACGCACAGCGTTCAGCTTCCGGGCGGACGCGGGGAAAGCTCGGGCGGCGAGCGAAAATTTGTGCCGCTCCTTGCAAAAAGTGCGATTGCGGCAGGTGCTAAAGCTTTATTTTTTGAAATTCACCCCTGTCCCGACTGCGCTAAGTGCGACGGGGATAATATGATTGCGCTTGATGATGCGCGGGAGCTGTTTTCAGGTTTGAAAAAACTTTTTGAATTTACAAAAACTATTTAACAACTTTATTTAAACCGTGCGGCTTGTCAACATTGCGCTTCAGGATGAGTGCAATTTTAAGTGCCAGCATTTGCACCACAAAAACAACGCTCAGCACCCTTGTGAGCATATCTTCGTTGTAGGGAAAAACAACCGATACCTTTGAGCAGAATTTTTCCTGACAATCGGTTATAACAACGCTTTTTGGCGCATAGTCGTCATTTATTTTATCAAGAGTTTTTAATTCAAAATTACAAAAATTACTTGTGATGATTTCTATAACCGTGTCGATTTTATTTAAAATTGCTATGTGCCCGTGCAGAAATTCGCCCATGGAACAGGAATTTGCATCAATGTAGGACGTTTCTTTTATTTTAAGGGCGCACTCGCGCGCAAGTGCGTAGTTTGCACCCTGTCCGATTACCGCAAAAGCTTTGTATTTGGACAAAAATTCCGCTGCCTCGTCAATATTCAGCGTTAAATCCAGCACACTTTCGATATTTTTTTGTACTTCGTTAATATTTTTTAAATATTCGGTTGTGTCTAAAAGTTTGTTCTGGGCGATTTTTACCGCGCAAAGGTAAAGCGCGCAAATGCTTGCGCTGAAAGATTTTGTCGCGGCAATCGAGTTTTCGGCTCCGGCGTTGATGTTTATTTTATAGTCACAAAGCTCCCACAGGGTCGAGTTTTCATTGTTTACAACGGCATAAGCCCTTGCGCCCGCTTCTTTTGCTTTTCTTGCGGCAAGGGTGGTGTCGTAAGTTTCCCCCGATTGGCTTATGAAAAAGTACAAAACCGTTTTGTCTACTTCTTTTTCACTGCAGATAAATTCTCCCGAGAAAATAACCTCCGTATCCGTGCGGGCAATTTTTTCAAAAAAAGTTTTTGCGACAAGCGCGCAATTGTATGACGAGCCGCTTGCGACAATTTTTATCTGTCTGACAATTAAAGGCATATCAAGCAGCACGACATAATTTTCAATATTTCTTGAAATAAGCGAGCCTATAATGCCCGATTGTTCAAGTATTTCCATCTCCATTTGCGATTTTTTGGGTTTTTTTGAAAAAAACATAGTTTACCTGCAAATTATTTTCTCTATTCATATTATAATATTAATATGCCCAAAAGTGTCTATATCCATATCCCTTTTTGCATTAAAAAATGCCGTTACTGTTCTTTTTTATCAGGCGTAAACCCAATATTCAAGGGCATTTACACAGACGGGCTAGTCAGGGAGATTAAAAAATTTTACAACGGGGCTATTTTAAATACTGTCTACTTCGGCGGGGGAACACCCTCTCTTTTGGAGCCGGTTGAGATTAAAAAAATCCTTGATTGTCTGAATTTTGGCAAAGATTGTGAAATTACCCTTGAGATGAACCCGAAAACGGCGGATTTGGAAAAGTTAAAAGCGTTTTTTAATCTTGGAATAAACAGGATAAGCCTCGGGGTGCAGTCATTTGACGATAAAATTTTAGAAATTGCAGGCAGGGCGCATAATGTGCGCGACGTATTTAAAAGTATCGAAAACATTCTTGGCGCGGGCTTTAAAAACTATAGTATCGATTTAATGTACGGGCTTCCCTTTCAGACTCAAAAAATCTGGGAGAGAAGTTTAAATGAGGCAAAAAAGCTCTCTGTACCGCATATATCGCTCTACGGTTTAAAAATAGAGGAGGGCAGCGATTTTTACATAAACACACCAAAAGAGCTTCCCGATGAGGATACTCAGGCGGACATGTACGAGGCGGCACTTGCTGCTTTTAAAAATTATTACCATTATGAATTTTCAAATTTTGCAAAAAATGAAAAGTTTTTATCGCGCCATAACTTAAACTACTGGAATGTTGCGCCGTACTGGGGTTTTGGGGCAGGTGCCGCAGGCTTTATTTGCGGCAGGCGCTATGAAAATGAGGCTGATTTTAAAAAATATTTAGAAAATCCTGCAAAAAAGAAAAACTTTTACACAACCAACCTGCTCGAGGAGCATATATTTTTGGGATTTAGAAAATTTGAAGGCATAAATACAAATGAAATAAACAAAAAATTCTCCATAGATTTTGATAAAAAATACGCCTTACAGCTTAAAAAATTTATCCCGGAAGGCTTTATTCAAAAAACTTTACATGGCTACAGACTGACAAAGAAAGGCGTAATGCTTTCTAATTCGGTGCTTTGTGAATTTTTGGACAATTAGGTTTATCCTCCTGAAAGTTGCCAAAGTATAAAAATAAGACTAATATTAGATTATGGGAAATTTTACCAAAAAACGCTGGTACGATAGTGAACCATGGACGGCAGATGTCCTTGAGGTTTTGCAGACTCTTACCATCCGCTCGCATTATGAAATTGCGCGCGAGGTCATTAAAGTAATAGATGTCATAAAGGCAAATAACCGCGAGCGCGACGAAGTTCCCCTGAGCCTCGGGCTGGACAGGGTTCTGGGGCTGTATAAAGAACAAAATAAAAGAAGATGGTACGATAATTCTATGCCTTTATCAAGGATATTTAAAACAGCCTCCTGTCTGCCGGATGAGGATTTTCAAAATATTATGCAGGGAATATCCCAGAGCTTAAGGAATGATGTACAATGAACGAAAAAGAACAAATTATTGCCGATATGCAGCAGGTTGTGGAGCAAATGTTTAAGGACGACGTTGAAGAAAATCCCGAGTCCGTAAATGAATATTTTGACTGCAGCGCCTGCGGCAAGAATGCCCCGCTTGCAGGCTCCGTCCAATACGGCAAACACAGACTGTGCAACTCTTGTGTTTTGCTTGCGGAAACAGGTTTTGCGCTTAAAAAATTTGACAACATTCAAGCACTCATTGACGCTATGGAAGATAAACGCCTTGAGGAGCTTTGCGACTTTATTAAAAAAGACGAGGCAAAGGGAAATAATTAATTTTTTTATGAATTTTTATCCCTGACTTCAAAAGTTATTTCCCAGCCGCCATCTTCAAGCGGTTTTGACTTTTCTTGCGCCGCGGCGGCTTCTGCGGTGTTTTGCGCGGCGGCTTCTTTTATTTCGTCCTTTTTGTTCTCTCTGTTCGCTTCTATAAATTCCGCATCCTGCTTTGCTTTTGCGCTGTAGTCATTTATTGTGGAGATTTTTGGCTCTACATAAACTTTTTCTTTTTCTTCGGTTTGTTCCTCTTTTTTAGCGGCAATTACCGCTGCGGGTCTTTTTTCTTCTTCGTTTTCATTGGTTGATTTGACATCAAGCGGGAGCCAAAAACCAAATGTAGAGCCTTCGCCTACTTTTGAATGTACAAAGACCTTTCCGCCGTGGTGTTTTTCAATTGCAATTTTTACAAGGTGAAGCCCGAGCCCCGTGCCTTTAATTGTATGGGTTGCGTTTTCAATTCTGAAAAATCTGTCAAAAATTTTCTCCTGATACTCGGGAGCTATCCCCATACCCATATCTTCAACGGTTACTTCAAGGTATTTAGGATCTTTTGCAATTTCGGCGCGGATTTTCACCCTTGAATTATCGGGCGAATATTTAATGGCATTTGTTATAAGATTGGACAAAACGCGCTCTATACTTTGTTCGTTAAAGGCAACCTCGGGCAGTCCGGGTTCTTTTATGACGGAGAAAGTAATATTTTTTTCATCGGCTAATATTTTATGACCCTCGATTGAGCGCTCTATTACAGGCATGATACTCTGTTTCGTTTTTTCAAGTTCAACGTCGTTTTGCAGTTTTGAAAAGTCTAAAATGTCGTTGACCATTTTATTTAAACGGATAACTTCCTGATTAATCGTGCCGATAAATTCTTTTTGCTCGTCGTAATTAAAGTCTTTGCCGTATTGATAAAGCGTTTCGGCATAGCTTGTAAGGATGGTGACGGGAGTCCTTAATTCATGAGATACGTTTGAAATGAAGTCGTTTTTGAGTTTATCGACTTCGGCTTCTTTTGTAATATCTATGAGAATTATAATATAGCCCATATAATCGTGTACTTTTGAATACATTGGCGAAATAAGGGTTTTTATGACTCTTTTGTCCACTTCAATGTTAAATTCAAGCGGCTTTTTCTCCATTATATCAAGCGGGGTGTCTTTAAAAATGCTGATTTTTTCCCTGAAACACAATTCCCCGTTTGTGTCGCAATAGTTTTGAATGGATGTGCCGATTAAGTCCATGGGCATAACGGAGAGAATTTTTTGCGCGGCGGGGTTAATCATTGAAACTTTGTCATAATTATCACAAACCACAACCCCGTTTGCAATGCTCATCAGCACCGCTTCAAGCTTGTTGCGCTCAAGGGTGAGCTGGTCAACGTTTTGTTCTTCGTAGCTGTGGAGCCTTTTTGACATGTCATTAAAGGCTGTAAAAAGCTCTTTTATCTCTCCGGAGGCCTGTTTGTAGTCAAGCACGGTGCCGAATTTTCCGCTTGAGATTTCTTTAACTCCGTGATGCAAAAGGGTCAGCTCCCGCGTTATTAAAAAAGTGTTTACAAGGATTACCGCGGTAAAAATTATCCACACAAGCGTAAAGACAATGAGCATGGAGTTTTTTGTCGTGCGGGCAACAATGCTTGCCATATCCGCACTAAGACCGATTTCCACTACTCCCACAATTCTTCCGAAAGAGTCCGTCATAGGGGAGCTTATGTTAATTTTGGTATCCTGCGCGCGCCTGTTGTACGCATCTGCGGTTGTATAGATTATTTTGCCTTTTGAATCTTTAAAAGTAATAAATGAGATGTCCTCGTTGCTTGTAAGGATTGAGTTTGCATGTGTTCTTAAAAGGTTGTATTTGTACTCTGCGGCGGTGTCTTTTGTGAGTTCATAGCTCTGTATGGCAAGGGTTTTAGTCAAAATTTGCCCGAAACTTCCGTAGGAGTCGTATAGCTTTTGCTGGATTTTACTTATCGCAAAAACAGCCACTCCGACAATTAAAATTGTCGAAACAAGCAGCCCCGTAATTATTAATTTTTTTTGTGCTGTTAAATCAAATTTGATTTTGTTCATCTCAGCCAACATTATATCATAACAATATTGTGTTATAATCCTTTTATGCAGAAAAAAATTATTTCAACAAATAAAAAAGCGTTTCATGATTTTTTGATTTTTGATAAATACACCGCAGGGCTTGTTTTGACGGGAACCGAGATAAAATCAATCAGAAAAGGTGCGCTGAATTTAAAAGACAGCTTTGTAAAAATTGAGGACGGGGAGGCATTTTTATACAATGCGCATATAAGCCTCTATGAGCAGGGAAACAGGTTTAACCATGAAGAAAAACGTACAAGAAAGCTGCTTTTAAATAAAAAAGAAATTTTAAAAATGTCGGGCAAAATTAAGCAGGAAAACTACACAATTGTGCCTCTTGAGCTTTTTTTCTGCGGCAAGTGGGCAAAGCTTGAAATAGCCCTTGCCAAAGGTAAAAAACTCTATGACAAAAGAGAAGCCTTAAAGAAAAAAGACATTGAAAGAAATATTTCAAGAAACATTTATCATTAAGGTGTTGTGGTCGTTGTCGTGTCCTGCTGCTCATCTTGCTGCCCTGCATTCGGGAATGCTATTGTCATGGCGTTATCAACATAGGGCAAAACAACACCCGTACCTGTTTGAGGGTTGAAACCGATAAAGAACATATCGCTCAATTCAACGTCATCCCAGGATGCATTGTTAAAAAGGTCGTCCTCATCCTCATACTCTGCTTTTCTCCACTGTGCCATCGGGGTGTCGGGCTTTGTGGGAGATTTGTCGCTGTTGACATCAACATAGTATTCGTTTGTATTTACAATATGGTAAGCAAAACCGTCGTTTGTGATTAAAATAGTATGTCCGTCCGCATCCGTATCTCTTTTTACAATGTTTAAAGTGTTTTCAAGTGCATCATAAAATCTTTCTTTGTCATTGTCGCTTGAGTCGACAAAGTTTTGCACCGGCAAGCCGTATTGAAGATTAAGAGTTTGTATGGCTGCAGACAGTTCGGAAAAAGCTTTTTTTCCGGCGGTTTTATATTCGTGCTGTCTGAATTTTGCAAAAACTATCGGCACGGTAAGCGCTGCAACAACGCCTATTATTGCAAGGGTAACTAACACTTCTGCAAGCGTAAAAGCTCTTTTGGGATTGTTCTTTTTCATATTCTATCCTTTTCGTATAATAAGCTAAGTATATACTATTTTTTGCCCCGGGTCAAATTTTTAAAGCATTCTTTCGGGCGTGCGGAATTTGACTCCACAATTTCAAAGTATTCATTTTTATTAAAATCAATACCCCATTTTTTCGTATCTAATTTCACTTTTTTCTTATTTTTGTCCTTGTTCATTACATTTCAAGCTCCAGACGCATTGACGTGTTTGTCACTTTTACAAGGAGTTTGATTTTATCAATTTTTACAATGAAAAATGTTCTGTCGTACTGTTTTTCGGAAATTCTGAATTTTATATCGTAATCTGAGATAAATTCTCTGAATTGATACAGCAAAAATACATTGTCGTAAATGTAGCCAAAGAGTGCTTTTGTGCCGTCCGTTTCAATTATCATAAAGCCGCGCTTCGGCGCTATTTCAACACTGGAGAGTACTTTCGGTTCTTCGTAAAATTCTTCCCGCTCAACAGGTGCCGTTTGGGTCTTTTCTTCTTCAATAAGGTCCCTAAACTCATCTTTAAATGCCTGTGCTTCCTGTTGTGCTTTGTTTGACAGTTCTTCTTCCAAACCTGTTTTATACGTTTCGTTAATTTCTTTAGAAAGTTCTTCCAGGCTTGAACTTTCTTTATTTTCGGATGCTTTTTCTTTGTCCATGGTTTTTGATGTTCCTTTTTTCTTTGTTTTATTTAGGGCAATAAGCATTATAATACCAATAAAGGCTATCGCAAGTGTTATAAAGAGTATAAAATTATCCAAAATTACGTAATAATAAGGCTTAACTCCCGAGATAAGGGCTGAAAACCCGTCTTTTATACTCTGTACAAATGATATTTTATTTTCTTCTTCATCTAAAATGCCGGGAATGTTTTCAAAGTCATTCGGGTCGTTAATGTCTTGTGTGACAACATTTTTCCCGTTGAAATCTTCCGGAGTCCCATAGTCAGACTCCGTTTGGGACTTTTTTTCATCGTCGCCGCCCTGCTCTCTCTCATGTCCTTTTATTTCATAATATGCATGTTCTGCTTCGGGCGAGACCTGCAGATTGTTTGAAGGTGTTTTCTGCACCTGAGCCTGTCTTTGTGCCTCCTGCTGTGCCTTAAGCTGTGCTTGTCTTTGTGCTTCAGCTTTTCGTGCTTCTTCCTGAGCTTTCAGTTGTGCCTGACGCTGTGCCTCCTGTTGAGCT
>CASGEP010000026.1 GCA_949300515.1 uncultured bacterium | reverse complement strand
GTCAGTGTCAGTATCGGTATCGACATCCGTGTCTGTATCGTTGTCTGAGTCGTCATCTAATGGCGGATGATCGGGTTCATCGGTATCGGTGTCGGTATCCGTATCTGTGTCTGTATCGGTATCAGTATCTGTGTCTACATCGGTATCTGTATCAACGTCAGTATCTGTATCAACGTCAGTATCAATGTCCGTATCTGTATCCGTATCTGTGGTCAGTGTCAGTATCGGTATCGACATCCGTGTCTGTATCGTTGTCTGAGTCGTCATCTAATGGCGGATGATCGGGTTCATCGGTATCGGTGTCGGTATCAGTATCTGTGTCCGTATCAGTATCGGTGTCATTGTCTGTATCCGTGTCTGTATCCGTATCGCAGTCTGTATCGGTGTCTGTATCTGAATCAGTATCTGTATCTGTATCTGTATCGCAGTCCGTATCTGTATCAGTATCTACGTCTGTATCTACGTCTGTATCTACGTCTGTATCTGTATCTACGTCAGTATCTGTATCAGTATCTACGTCAGTATCTGTATCAGTATCTGTATCAGTATCTACGTCAGTATCTGTATCTGTGTCGATATCAGTGTCTGTGTCTGTATCTGTATCTACGTCAGTATCTGTGTCTGTGTCTGTATCTACGTCAGTATCTGTGTCGATATCTATATCCGTGTCAATATCAATATCAATATCTGTGTCTGTGTCCGTATCTATGTCTGTGTCCGTATCAGTATCTGTATCCAGAGGTCCTGTTTCAGGAATGCTGATTGATATTTCGGGAGTTGAGGCGTGGATATATATATCTTCCCTTCCCGATGAGCAGCCTGAACCGCCCACAATGTTGTATGCTGCATCTGCAAGCTTAATACTTTCCGTTATCGGCTCGCCATCTTCACCTATGAGCGAAATTTCAAGTGCTTGCTGGGGAGTAAAGTCTTCGCCTTCTACCTCTTCGCCGGAAATATTAAATTCAGTCGTGCTTAAATAGGGGTCATTTTGAATTATATCTTTAAGCGCAACCATTATAAGAGCATTAATTTCGGGGTCGTTCGGGTTTTCGTTATATCTGTCAAGCAGTGTTTTACCGTTTCCTTCGTAAGCATCCGAAGGTGCAACATAAAATTGCATTAAGTCAAGCAATGTATTGTATTTATAGCTTCCGTCGGGATTTTTTTCGCTTAATCTTACGCTTTTGACACTTGATTGCAGGTATGAAAACTCTTTATCAGAGCCATTTGTTATATTTTCTCTTGCGCCGTGTTCTTCACAGCCTATAGCAATTCTTTGCGCATCAACCTCGCTCAAATGCAGCATGGTTCTGCTTGTAAAGCCTGTGTCTTTAATGTAGTCAAAAGCCCTATCTCTTGACATTCCTTCTACTAAATGAGAGTTTAGCGCATCATCTCTTATTGTGTCTATTATGTCGGAATACGAATCTGTCCAGATGGATTCTACCAGTTTGTCATCTTTTTCGGCATTTGTGCTTCTGTAGTTATTTAAAACGGCTTCTTCTACAGATCTGTATATGGGAACTCCCGAAGGGTCAGATGTTCCGCCTGTCCAGCTCGGGTCAATAATTACATATTCATTATCGGGAACAAATCTTTCCTGATCTACAAAAGTTGTCATTGTGATATTGTCGCTTGAAGGTGCAAAGTCCTCAAATGTAGAATTTACAAGCGAAATGTTAATATCCTCATTGTCGGGGTTAAGAGGTGCTGTCAACAAGACGTTTTTGGGAATGTCTGCGACATCGGCATATAAAACCTCGCCATGATAATTATTTGCCGCATCAATTACAAGCTGTGCATTAGCTTTAGCCTGATCGAGGGCAATTGAGTATATATTGTCGTTGTTAATGTTTCCAAAGTTTTCCTGTACAACACTTGACAGTGTATCCGTACTGTCAAGATTGTATTCAACAGCAGCGGTTCCTTCGCCGTTTCCTCCTCTGGGTATGTATACATATCTCACACTGTCATGCGGTGTTGTGATGTATGTTGCGGCGTGTATATGGACTTCCAGCAAATCTGTATACGGATTTTTGCTGTCATCCTGCAGCGCAGGGGAATTATTTGTACTTACGCTATCCGATACGCTTGCGGATGAAGAACTCGAGCTTGCGCTGCTATCGGCGTTTCTTGACGGTAAAAAAGAGCATGCGGCAGTATTCAGAGCAAACAGAGTTGCGGCTGCAAGCGCTTTAGCGCGGGTCAAAAGCGACCTGCGCCCTTTTTTATTGTCATTTCCCGTAAAGGCAATCAAGTCCGGATTGTTATCATCGATTGCTTTGGTTGCATATTGAATTTTTTGCGTGTTGTCTTGCTTATTTATATTAACGCTTGGGCTAATTTTTATGTCTGACATTATATCTCCCGTATTGTTTATACTTTAGTATGCTGATATAAAACCTCTGAAAATTATCTTTGCACAATCATGGGAGAATTGCTAAAAAAAATTTACAAAAATTTACACAAAAATATAGCGGCTGTTGTGCCGCTATATTTTGATTGTTAATTGTCGGTATATATTATCCAAAGATGTCATCCATGCCGCCAAAGTCGTCGCTCGGACCGCTTACATCGGGACCCGGTGCGCAATCTCCCTGGCTGCCCTGATCATTGTCATTGCCGCCTTGGTCGTTATCACCGCCTGATGGACGTGAGGGTGTGCTTTCACTCTGGTCGTTATCGTTACCGCCTGACGGGCGTGAGGGAGTGTTGTCACCTTTATCGTCATCATCGTTCGATGGTCCCGAATGTGAGCCGCCGCCGCTTTGGTTACCGTCGTCATCATTATCTGATGAGCCGGATTGCGAACCGCTGCTGCTGTGATCATCGTCATCATCGTTTGATGGACCTGATGGTGTGCTGCTGCTTCCTGATCCGCTTGATGGAGCATCAATTGTTGTGTCTTCGCCGAAGTCGTCTTCAGGTCCGCTTACTTCAGGCGGAGGTGCACAATCTTCTTCGCTGTCATCCGAATCTGTGTCAGTATCAGTATCCGTGTCAGTGTCGCCGATGTCAGGGTCTGTATCTGTATCGGTGTCTGTGTCTATGTCAGTGTCAACGTCTGTATCTACATCCGTATCTACGTCAATATCAACATCTGTATCAATATCTGAGTCTGAGTCTAAATCCGGATGATCAGGCTCATCTACCACTGTATCGTCATCAATATCGGTGTCTATATCTGTATCTACATCAACATCGATGTCTGTATCAGTGTCAGAATCCGTATCCAAATCCGGATGATCAGGCTCATCTACACCTGTATCATCGTCCGGTTCCGGCTCTGGTTCAGGTTCGGGCTCGGGCTCTGGTTCCGGTTCCGGTTCAGGTTCAGGTTCCGGTTCGGGCTCTGGCTCCGGTTCAGGTTCCGGTTCCGGCTCTGGCTCAGGTTCAGGCTCTGGCTCCGGTTCAGGTTCAGGTTCCGGCTCTGGCTCAGGTTCAGGCTCTGGCTCCGGTTCAGGTTCAGGTTCAGGTTCGGGAACAGGATCGGGTTCAGGTGTTGGCTCAGGGACCGGTTCCGGCTCGGGAGTCGGTTCAGGCGTAGGTTCGGGTGTCGGCTCCGGAGTGGGAGTTTCAACAACGGGTTGAGGTTTCTTTTTAACCACGCGGTTTGTTCCCGATGTAATATTATACGCTGCATCGCCCAATTCCAGCTCGCCTTTTATAATAGGATTGCCGTTTTCGTCGATTAAATCCAACTCAAGCGCTTGTTGTACCGTTAAGTCTTCACCTTTGACTTCTTCGCCGTTAACTTCAAATGTAGAATTTCTGAAAAAGTCGTTATTTGTGATTATATTTTTAACTGCTGCACCGATTAGCGCCTGAGTTTCAGGGTCATCAGGATTTTCGTTATATCTGTCAAGCAGTGACTTGCCGTTTTGTGCCGCTTCATCGCTCGGGTCGGCATAAAATTCCATCAAGTCCATCATGGATTGATATTTATACTCGCCGTCGTCTGTTACTTCACTCATATCCACTTTATCGACCGTAGAGTGTAAGTAAGAGAATTCTGTGTCTTTGCCTTCCGCAAAGAGTTGTTTTGCTTTTGCTTCATCGCAGCCGACAGCTATTCTTTGTAATTCTGTAGGCTGCAAGTTAAGGCTTTGTGCGGATGATATTTCATTCAGTGCATCAATGGCATCTTGCCCGCTTTTGCCTTCTACGACACTTGCATTTGACGGGTTGTCTTTTAAACCGTCCATAATTGCCGCATACGCATCGGAGTCTTTTTTGACAGGTACAAGCGCACCTTTAATTTCACCTGTATTTCTGTCCCTGTAGACTTCTGCTCCGTTTTCATAGACGATTGTTTCGACTTCAGAACTGCCGCCGCCCGTAACGTAACTTACTTCGCCGTATTCGCTCATATCTACTTCATCAGCATCAATTTCCGTTCTGTAGTTTGCAAGTACCGCATCCTCAACAGATTTATAGACAGGTTTTCCGTCCACCATTTCGCCGCTTTCGCCTTCAAAATTCGGGTCTATTGTTACATCGCTGACTTCCGAAGTGTAGAGCTGCTGGTCAACAAATCTGCCTGATGTAAGGTCTGTATCGTTTGCGAAATCTTCATACCTTGATTCAACAAGGTGCATACTGTTGTCGGCGTGCTCACTGTCGACATACAATTGAGTATTAAGCAAAACATCAGCGGGGATATCTGCCACATCTTCGTAATTTTGTCTTGTAGCCGAGTTAATACGGGTCAAAACAAATTCCGAGTTTGCTTTTGCCTGATCAAGCGCAATTGCATATGCTTTTTGTTCGTCTGCACCTGCGTCAAAGTATTGTGATACAACATCAGAAAGGTTTTGCGCTCCGCCTTCTTCGCTATTTAGCTCAACAGAGGCACTTGAGGGCTCATATACATATTCGGTAGTTCCATGTGCTGTAGCTATTACTGTTGCAACATGTACATGCTCATTTTCCGTAGAATTATTTGCTGTAGCGGATGCTTGTTTAAATGCTGCTGTTTCTACCCTTGTTTCTTTTGTTGGAATGTTAATTTTATCACCTGCGTAGATGTATGAGTGCATGCGTTCTGAGCGGACTGTGCTGTATGGGTCCATGCTGCCGCGTTCGCTGTCTGTGACATATTGATTAGATTCATTGTTTACGCCGGTTCCGAAAAGTTCGGGGTTTGCATCCATTACCGCATCAATCAGCGCATTTTGTTCATCATAGGACATATCGTCCCAGTTTGAATATGTGTTTTGCATGATTGCATATAGCGAATTGTTGTGTTTTGTGTCAACTTCAACATAATAGCCATCTTCAGCGCTGCCTTGAAGATTATCAGTATTTAGTTCAATGTTATCGCCTATGCCGTCGCCATCTATATCGTCACCAAATACATCAATGTATTCTGTGTCTTCTGATACTTCATTCGGTTTGCTGCCTCTTTGTTGTTCTAAATCTTCGACTTTTACCTTTTTTTGTGAGTTGCTCACACCATCGAGAAATCCCATCTTTATCTCCTATTCATATTACTTGTCATCACACGTATAAATGGTATTCATTACACATATCGGCATAATGAATTTAAAAGTTTAGAAATAGAGATAAAAATTTACATTAGTTAATATTTTTATAAATATCTTTTGCCGCAGCTTCGCCCATAGACATGCAAGCAGACTGTATTCTGAGCGCCGCATGGGATTTAAAGTCGCAGCCTGCAATCTTTCCGATTGCATAGAAGTTTTTATAGTCTTTTGACTGCAGAGATTCCACAGGAAGGGAATATGAACAAACTTTATACAACACCGACTCATCTTTTTTATTTGAGTGGATATCTATGGGGTAATTCGAATAGAGCGCGGGGTTGTCAAATTCTTTTTGATTGATTATATCATCCAAAGTGTAGTCATATCTGCACTTTACGCGCCTGATTTCGCGATATCCCGTCTTTGGCGCGATTTGAGAAATATAAGAGTTTTCAAAGCCCTTTAAATATTTCTTAGTAAAATTATGAATTCTAAGTATGGCGGCACGGGCATCCATCAGGGCTAAAGAGTAGTCAAGAGGGTTATTTGTATCAAAATCCCTTATGCGCGGGCAATTAAAGGCAACACAGCCCTGCATACCCGCTATTGTAAATATTTGAAAGTAGCTCAAGTCCTCATCTTGCAGGATACCATCCTCCAGTGCCTGTTTAAAATACGGTTCAAGCGCCCATTTTTTTGATTTGTCCCATGTATATGCGGTGCTTAGATGTATTTCTCTATCGTGTCGATTGGTAGTGGTAACATTTTTATCATCGTCAACTGACTCAAGAAAATCTGCAAGAGATTTTATATCAACTCCGCCGACTATAAATCTTAAACTCGGAGGCTGTTTTATTTGTGTATCATCCCGGAAACTGCAGTTTAGAATTTTTGCAAGTGAGGCTGAACCTGTTGCATCAACATAATATTTCGACACGATTGGTAATGATAACAATTGTGCGGAAACTGTAACAGATTTTATATAATTTTCTTCACACGAGGCATTTAGAATGTCAGATTCAAATAATATATCACAATTTACAGATTTCAGTAATTCATCAAAGATGCATTTTAGAAGTGTAGGATTGAACCAGCCGCTGTTTGAGTCGCTGTAGGTATGCTGTGCGCAATAAGATTTTGATTTTGTTACAAGGGTGTTATAAAAATCGCAATTAAGATTTTTTGTTTCTGATTTCATAACGGGTACAACGAGCGCTCCCGTTATGTCGCCGCCAAGATAGTTTTCTTTTTCAACAAGCAGAGTTTTTAAATTTCTTATTGCACAGTTATACGCGCATGAAACTCCCGCAACTCCTCCGCCGACAACTGCAACATCATATTTTTTGTAATCCATAATTAGTCTTCCGAGAATAAAATGTCATTTTGAATACAGCCATTATAGCATATCCGCGTTTAAAATAAAAATGCAGTAATTTGTGTGTTTTAGCGGCATATCCATGCTAGTCGATTGGTAGTTATAATATATATTATGTAAGATTGCATTTTATTTCCTCAAAACATACTTCAAGACCCCAAATTATATATACGGGGCTTAAAATTAATTACAGCGTTTGTATATTTGTATAGCACCTGTTTAAAATTATGACTATATTTTGATGGCACAAAAACTTCAATTCAGGCAATCTGTGAAGTGATAAATTTAATTTTTGTTTTTGGTTTCGTATTTTCTGATTAAATCTACAATAATTTTAAGCCCCGCTAAAGCAAACATCGGGTATGCAAGGAATGGAAAAATCACCTTAGCTGCATTTATTATCTTGCCTCGGACAGGCAAACTTTCAAAATCAGGATTTAGTCTGTTTATGATTTTTTCATAATCGTGAGGATATATTGCCACCATAGTAGCGTAGGTCAGGGCACCAAGAGCATAATTTCTATCTTTTGTTTTTTTATTATCCTGCTTAACGTCTTTAAAATTTTGATTATTAAAAGATATTTTACTGACTTGCATTTAAGCCCCCCGATTATTATACATTTTTTAGCTGCTATTTAAAACATTACCCTAGTTATTTTATCATAAACGGATTATAAAGTTTAGAATATTGTATTTAAAACTAAATTAAAATTATCAGTTTGATAATAATACCGGAGTTTTAAGCTCAATATACAATGGAATAAATATTATTGCGGACTATGATTTATTAAAATTACAATAATTATCTAAGGAGTGAGTATGCAAACAAGCGGTAATAATACTGATAAAATACGCGTGATTTTGATTGAAGATCATAAGCTGATGCGGGTAGGGTTGAAGTCGCTATTTGAGAAATACGACGATATTTCAGTGATAACCGAGGCAGAGGGTGGCAAAGAGGGTGTCGAGAAGGTAAAAGTTCACAAGCCGGATGTAGTTATTATTGATGTAGGACTAAATGACATATCGGGCGTTGAAGCTGCAAGGCGTATACTTGCCGATAATCCTGATATAAAAATAATGATGTTAACATCAAAACTCAGTCAGGACGATGTTATGGAGGCACTAAAAGCGGGGGTATATGCATATGTGCTAAAGGACGTTAACTCGGATACGCTTGCAATGGTACTGAGAAGTATAAACGAAGGAGCAATGTGGCTTGATCCCAAGGTTGTGCCTATTATAAGAGAGTCGGGCACGGGTGTAATTCCGCAGAGAACAAAAAACAGGGCAAATTTTAAAGCATCGCACGCTAATTTGACCGAGCGCGAGTATGAAGTTTTAAAACTTGTTGTTGACGGTAAATCTAACCTTGAAATAGCACAAATACTTAAAATAAGCGAACATACCTCTAAAGCGCACGTTTGCAACATAATTCAAAAACTTGTAGTGGACGATAGAACACAGGCGGCAGTTAAAGCAATTAAAGAAGGGCTTGTGTAGCGATTGGATGTGCGAGATATGCACGAGATAGGGATATTTACTTAAGTTTTGTTTGCGTGATTATATTAATATTAATTAGTTAGTGCCTATGAGCATTATCATTACCAATCGATACGACGAGAATGCGGCATAAATAATTTGGAATTTAATTTTATTTTGTCCACGGTTGAAAAAACCTTTTGTGATGTTATAATACATAAAGGGCGGGGTGCTGCTAACACCCTTTTAAAAACGCTTAATGGTTGATTAGAGCTAATATTATCAATAAGATAGTTATTAGCTCTTTTTCGTTGACAACCATTTTCTCGCCTCCTTTCCGTCTGTGCAACCAATATAGTGTGTGACGGGGAGGGTTTTTAGGGTTTACACTTGTTAAATTTCAATTTAGCTTGTTTATAGCTTATATATTATTATATTGGGAGATATTTTATCACTACGCATCGATACGATGTTTTACTAAATAGGTTTAAATTATACGTACAATTTATTTCAACAATCTGATTTATTATCATTATCTATCGTGTCGATACTTGCTAAATTGGTAAATAATGTTATTATTACCAATCGTTACGATAGCATATGAATAAAAACAAAAGTAAACGCAAACCAATATGATGATTTGCGTCAAATAAGCACAAAATAAATTTGTCCTTTTAATTATAAATCCAAACTCATACTATTTCATTTACTACCACCATATGTTCATATCGGTACATGCCCTAAATAACTTTAGAAAATTTTAGATAAATGTAAACATTTGTGAACGCATTTCCTACATATTGTAACATTTATTAACCCCAAAAATTGCATTTTAAGCGTGTTCTTGCTACTATTTTAATGACAGTTGGAGGAGTTATGAATAAGTTAGTTATATCTGTTTTTGCGGTAATTTGTTTAATGTGTAATTTTACTGCACAGGCCGGCGCTTACGATTTAGCAGAGCGTAAAGACATCTTTACACCCGCTTTTCAGCTTTTGTGGCAAGATTTTAAAGCGCTTATATCTACGAATAAAATCAATTTCAAGGGTCTTGACCCCCGGGTGGCAAAAGTGCTAAATGCCTGCCCTTTCAGTTCTGCTGATATAAGCGATAATTCTTACTATAAAATTGTGGCGCCAAAGTCTTACGAATTAAAAGCGAAAATTCAGCGGGAAATATATGATAAATTCGGCGAAACAAGCAAGGTTTTAGACGATATTAACTGGAATTCCACAGGCTACAATGAATATATTTTGTATTCTCTGTTAAAAAAGGATATAGAATTCCCGCAAGAATTTGATATTCTTGACCCGCAGCCATTTAACGGCTCAAAAGATAACTATAAATATTTTGGTGTAACAAGCAAAGCAAGAAAATTCTCAAATCAGGTAAGACCGTTATTTTACGAATTTGACTGGGATTATGCCGTATCATTGGAAACAAAATCCGGCGACAGGGTTATTTTATACAGAACAAGTTCGCCTGAGAATGTCTACGATTTGTACTCTCAAATAGATAGAAAAACAACAAGATCGCTGAGATTTGGCGAGAGTGACAAACTCATCGTGCCTTTTATATCGCTAAATGAGCGCGTGGAGTATGATACGCTGTGCAACAGAAAAATTTACGACACAAAGCTTGTTATTGCAAAAGCAATTGATGACATTGAATTTAAGCTTGACAACACAGGTGCAAAGCTAAGAAATGAGTCAGTTATTCAAGCGGTTGAAATGTCCATGCCCGTTCCGGGACGCGGAAAAGTCTTTGACTTTTCAAAACCGTTTGTTTTGTACCTTGTTGAAAAAGACAAGTCGCTTCCTTACTTTGCACTAAGGGTAAATGACACAAGATTTCTTGTAAAGTAATGTAACAAAAGGGGCAAAAATAATTTTGTTTGCCTCTTTTGTATTTAAGTATGAAAATCTATCCGCTGCAGTTCAGCTCATTTAAAAACATAAACAATTTCGACAGAATTAAAGCTGCTGGCGGTTTTGCACGCGCAAATCAGACACAGAGCGACACATTTCAAAAGTCTGTAAATACAAACAGTATAAGTTTTGGCGCGAGTAATTTTGACTTAAAGAAGCTAAAAGGGCTTCCGTGTGCCTATTGCGGTGAAACAATGCTTACTAAGCATGATGTTTACGATATGACCGAGTTAAAAGGCAAACACCTTTCGGAAAGACTCGGGAGGTATGCCGCTTTATGCCATGACAACTTATCTGATACGGATCATGAAGCTGTTAAATTTGTAAGGCAGGTGGCAAAAGAGAACCCGAGCAAAACGGCAGCGGAATTACTGCCTGTTATCTATCTGCGCTCAAGAAACAAAATGCTGCTAAAACAGGCTGAAATATACTCCGGAGTTGATAAACTGGCTTTGGAGGGAAATTTATGGGAACTTCACGAATACATAAACACACTTAAAACTCAGGACAGACCGCTTCCTAATGACATGACTGTAGAGGAGCTATCCAAGTTCTTAATAGAGAAAACCTATATTAAATACAGAAAAGAAGTTATAAATACCATATCAAAAATGTCGCGAAAAACTTATAATGATGACACAGCCTCAATCTGGAAACAAATACAGTGCGAAATACAGCAGCTCCCATCATCGGGCGATGACTCGGATGCATTGCTTGTTAAACTGATATCACAGGCGCTCAGACGTGACCCGAAAGGTGTAAATGAAATTTTGTCCTGCGACGATGATCGCGTAGCCCTCTTTTATTCAAATTTGCTTACGGCAATAACTCCGACTGCAGAACACATTAAGCCCCAGTCGCAAAATGGCGCGGGTACTGCTTCAAACTTTTTTGCGGTTCACTCATCTTGTAATGGCAAAAGGTCGTCAACCCCTTTTCATGAGTATGTTTTAGCTAATGCTGAAATATTGCCGAATGTATTAAATTATCTCTATTATATTAAAACAGAAGACCTTTCAAGGGCAAGTAACATCAATAAAGTCGAATACCTTCAGGGGATATGCAAAACGCTGAAAGAAGAACTTGCACCCATTGCCGACATGGGCGATATTAAAGACTTCTTTGCTTCGCTTGATGATATTTGTCTTGCAGACAAGACAAGTTTAAGGGCGCCTGAAAGCCGTGCATTAAGATTAAAAGCAGCAGGCATTTTTGAGCAGAAAATTAAATCATCCGGCAGTGAGTCCACACTTCGAAAAGAGCTTGACGAGTTATATCTTGAACTTTTAAAATCTTTTACGCAAAATCTCCACAAGTCGTATTCAAAGACCATTAAGCAGCTCTTTCAGGAGCAAAATGTATTTGCGGCACTTGCAGTAAGGTACTCTATGCAGATGGATGAGCGTTTAAAACTCTCTAAAATCGACAGTGTTAAAGTTAATACAATGTTATCGGATAAATATAAGGATATTTACGCTGTTCCCCTAAGGGCTGAATTAGAGCGCCTTCTTTGCACCGATACAAATGATAAATACGTTGATTTTATTGATAAAACAATGCACGATTTGTTCCCTTATGACAACATCGGCGTTTATTGTCTGAAAGTGCTTGCCAACTGCAGAAACGAAAATGGCATCTACTCTGTAGATAAAATTTATCAAACGCTTGAGAAGGATGTATTTGACTAAGTTATTTAAAATATTTTCTTAGGTGAAATCGGAGCCTGTTAATCTCTCTTTCGATATCCACCCTGCCCGTTGCGTTATAGAGGCAGAATGTTTGGATTTTTTCCATACCGCAATACTGGTGCATTTTGTGCTGCGCAATATACATATCGTCCACATCGCGCATATCAAAGAACTTACCGGACTCGCTGAAATCAGACTCACGTGCGCCGCAGGTTAGTGAGTACATATATTTTTTACCCCGAAACAGTCCGCCCTCGCCGTATTTTTGTGCAGAGTCAAAAAAAATATCCTTCAAAAAAATTTCGTCATAGTATTTTTTTAGTATCCATGGCACGCTGTACCAGTTTATCGGGTTCTGGTAGATTATGGCGTCTGCCCAGATATATTTTTCAATTTCCTCTTCGCAGCTGTAACCCATCTCGACAACCGTGCTTTTAACTTCATGGTCTTGAGAAAGTGTAGTTACAATTTCTTCAAACAGTGTTCCGTTCAGCTTGCCTGTTGAGTACCAGTAGTACTTATGTCCGTTTATAACTAATATTTTCATATTCGTATATTAAAACGGATACAAATATTACACATTGCACACAAGGTTAGTTTTTATATATTTTCGCTGATTTCTTTCAGATTTTTACCGCCAACACTCTTGTAGAGGCTTATAACAGAGATTAGTGTATCTGCTTTTGAGTCAATAATATCTTTTTGCACAAGCAATTCTCTCTCGTATGCTTCCAAAAGAGCAGGTTTTGTGCCCTTTCCGCTGTCCCACAAGTTTTGAGCTATTGCATAGTTTTGATTTTCAAGCTCTAATCTTTCAAGCGCGCTGTTAAGGTTTTTCGTGTGCATTTTTGCACTTACAAGTGCATCGTTTACTTCTTTATATGACGAGAGAACTGTTTTTTTGTAAAACTCAAGTGCTTCATCATATTCATATTTTTTATAGCGTAAATACGCCAGTTTGCGCCCGCCCGTAAATATATCCAGAACGGGCGCAACACCGACAGAAGAAAGGAGTGCATTGTTGTTGAACAAATTACTCAATCTGTATGCATTAAAGCCGAATTGCCCGAAAATTATAAATCTGGGCAGCAGATTTTTCTTTGCAACTTTTACATCAAGACCCATTCTCTCTAAATTAGTCTGGGCCATGATATAATCAGGTCTTGCCTCTATAATGTCAGAGAGAATTTGTGAGGGGTAATTCATAACGGGAATTTCTTTATCCGACGTATCAGCGATAGATGTAATTTCGGCATCTGCCAGCACATACCTCAACTCTTCCTCAATTAAGGCACGTTCTTTGTATAAGACATTTAACTGTTCCTGATAAGTTTTAGAGAGTTTCTCCTGCTCAATAACTTCTGTTATGGGGCATTTGCCCGAGTCAAATTTTATTTTAGTCAATCTTAATATTTCATTTTGTGTGTCCGTTAAATCTTTTTGAATTTTTATAAGCTTGTCACATCTTATAAGATTATAGTAAGCGGCGGCAAAGTTACCCGTAACGGTAATATATTTCGCCCTTTCTTCTTCTTTTACCAAATCAAGCTGCTTTTTGACACTTTTTGTTTTGGTGTGATTCAGCCCCCAGATATCAAACTCATAACTTGCACTAATCGGGAACAGTAAATTTGTTTGTGAGTAGTTTGGTATAAACATATTCGGTCCGAAATACTGGTCACTTGCTCGCAAAACCCGCTCAACATTCGCGCTTAAGCCGATTTGAGGAAGTTCGTTTGCTATGCTTTGCTTTGCAACCTGCTCCCCTTCTTTAATTTTAAGTTCCGCAATTTTTAAGTCATGGTTATTTTTAAAAACCATCAGCATATACTTGCTCAACTGCGGGTCGTTAAATTCTTCCCACCACTGTACATTGAGGTAATGAATTTTATGTTCGTCGGGGTCCTGTTTTTTATTTTTTGCCCATACTGCGCAATTTGTGCACAGCAGTGCAGTTAAAAGTAGTGTTGTTAAAAGCTTCTTCATGATTTAATTCCTAATATTGTCATTTAATTTTCTTGTGTTATAATCATAACACAAGAAAAAAAGAAAAGTATTTTTTTATGAAAATATTTAACACCGAAGCAGCAACAATTGAGAAGTCTATGGGCACAATGCTTGTTGCAGCGGGAATATACACAAGAATTTATTCGCGACAATGCTTTAGAAACAGTAATTTTGACATTACTCCGGAGCAATTTGTTGTAATAGAAGCGCTTATGAACCGTGACGGTCTTTATCAAAGACAGCTCGGCGAAATAACAATGAAAGACAGACCGAATATAACAAGGATTATTAATATACTTCAAAAAAACGGTTATGTTGAAAGAAGAAGCGACGTAAACAAAAGAAAAGTATTTAAGATTTTTCTTACACAAAAAGCAAGAGAGAATTTTGCAAATCTAGCCCGCGTTGCAAGCGACTACAGACATACTATGATTTCCGGCATAACATCAGATGAGCTTGAACTATGCATGGGTGTCTTAAACAAAATTCTCAACAATCTGCTTGATAAAGTTGATATGAATGTATAGTAATTGGAGCAGCCGTGTCTAACGAAAAGAAACAGGAAGATAACAACAAACAGCCTCAAGACAATAACAGCACACCTAAAAAAGAAGGTCAAAAAAGGCAGAACGAACAAAAAAATTCTCAGCATCATAAAGTAAAAAAGAGAATATTATTACCGTCTATTATATTTACAATACTTGCACTGGGCGGCATATACGCCCTGCTGCACGCACACTATTACCAATCAACGGATGATGCCTTTGTAGAAGGTCATATTGTGTCTGTTGCACCAAGGGTAAGCGGTCCTGTTGTAAAACTTTTAATTAAAGATAACCAGGAAGTAAAAAAAGGTGATTTGCTTGTAGAAATCGACCCTAACGACTATATTGTCGCTCTTGAGCAAAAAGAGGCAAAACTTCTGGAAGCAAAAGCCCAGTTAACAGCTTCGCACCAAAATATAGAAGAAAATCAAACAATATCCTCTAAAACGGTGAAAGATATATCAAGCATTAAAAGTCAGCTCGATAACGCAAAGAGTATCTACGACAGAGATTTAAAACTGAGCAAAGAAGGTATTGTTTCAAAAGAGGAACTGAATAACTCAAAGACAACATACGACTCATTGCACGCAAATTACCTTGCGGAACAAGAGAAAAAGCGCGCGGCAGATATCGCGGTTAAACAAGCTATTGCAAACAGAGCCGAGATTGAAGCACTTATAAAACGTCTCGAGAGCGAAATAGATGAAGCAAAGTTAAATCTGTCATATACTAAAATTTACGCTCCTCAAGACGGTAAAATTTCCGCCAGAACTGTAGAAGAAGGGAACTATGTTCAGGTTGCACAGCCCCTTATGTCAATAGTTTCCGATGAAGTCTGGGTTGTTGCCAACTACAAAGAAACACAGCTTGAACAGGTTAGAGAAGGTCAAGAGGTAACAATTAAAGTCGATACATATCCGAAAAAAAGATTTAAAGGCAAAGTTGACAGCCTGCAAAAGGCAACAGGTGCAAAATCCAGCCTTTTTCCGCCCGAAAATGCCGTTGGCAGCTATGTTAAGATAGTTCAGAGAATTCCCGTAAAAATAATTTTTGATGAGGATATATCAGATTATAATATCGCACCAGGAATGTCTGTAGTGCCGAAAATTAAAATCAGGTAAACAATTACTTAACTCAACAACACAAACCCCTGCAGCTTAAAATTTAGTTTTTAAGCTGCTTTTTAACATCTTCTCTGATATCTGAAAGCGGACCGTTTGCAGGGTTTACCAAATTCTGATAATATTTTTTTGCATAAGTAAACGGAAACTTCGGTATCCAGCCGAGTTTAAAGAATATATTCACCGTTTCGGCACCCTGAGAGAACATTAACTCATCAATTGTTTCTTCGTAGGCGGGCGAAATTGAGGTGATAAGCTTTAGCAGGTAATCTGCAGCCGTAAGAGCACCATAGCCGGAGATTATGCCTGTATCTGTTATAACTTTTGTAATTTTAAGCTGATTGCCGTCAACATTAATCGTTTGAGTGTTCTCGGGAAGCTCTATCTCACCCTGAGCGGCTCTTTCCACTTCATACCACTCGCCCTGATATTTAATTCTTAAAAGGTCGGGGGAAGGCATGTAAATATCATCATATTCGTTTTCAAGTATTTCCTTGCCGTTGTGATCAACAATGCCGTATTTATAATTTTTACATGTCAGGAACATTTGCCCGAACAACGGATCGATTTTTGAATATTCCGGCAGAATAATAATTTCGCCAAATTCATTGTACAAGCCGAAATCTCTATCGTTGCCGAGTTTTGCATATTTTCCGAAAAATCTGTCCACATGGCGGAATTTTGGCTCAACAAGGTAGTTGCCGTTTGAGTCCATAATGCCGAATTTAGAGCCTTTTTGAATAATCCATGACGAATTGCCCAGCCTGATTAATTTCTTGTAATCGGCTTCAACAACGATATTGCCGTTTTTGTCTTTCAATCCGAATTTATCGTCATCGCTGAAAACGACAACTTCGTTCATGCTCAAACTTCCGACCATAGTCGGCGCGGCAAAGGCACTCTGATTTAAAAGTGCTGCAAAAAATAATAAACAAATTAAACTTTTCATAATTTAATGATACCATAAAATTAGTTATGGTATAATTTTTACAAATTAATGGAATTGAATTATGGTGAAATTAAATAAATTGTCTAAAAGGTTGGTAATTACCCTCTCGAGTATTGCTGCGTTGTTTTTATTAGCAATATTTGTTTGGCTTGTTGTTACGCCGGCGCTTATATCAAACGAAAAACTCTGCGGCATGGTGGAGAGAATAATAGAAAAAGGTTTATCGGCAGATATTGAGATTGTTAACCCTTCGCTTGATACTTCGCTAACACCAAGGTTGGGCTTTAAACTGGATAAATTTAAAATCACGAAAAATAATGAAACAATAGCAGACATTATCAATCTGGATGCGGATATTTCTTTTACGAGGATTTTCTCAAAAAGAATTGTAGTAAACAAACTGGGCGCAGATTTAATATTTATAGACGTAAACAAGCTTACTTCTATTTTGCCGAAAACTAAACAGGAGGAGCAACAACCTTCGCAATGGCGCCCTGACTTATTTAATTCCCTTCTGTATGTCAAAAAATGCATTGTACTGTACAAATTTTCAGACAGAGCACGGATTAAATTTGACGGTACAGATCTTGAAATAACAGCACAAAGAAACCCTAAGTATGTGCATTTTAACGTACTTTTAGATATAGTTCACAACAACAAAACTCTGACTTTAAAAATCAATGACAATAACAAAGTATACACAAAAGACAGGAAGTTTATCGTAGACAACTGTGAACTTAATATTAATAAGTCTAAAGTGTACTTAAATGCACAGCTTGGCGAAAAAGGCTACAGCGCAAACGCAAATTCGACAAAATTTCAGGTTCCCTACCTTGTTGAACTCTTAAGGACTAATTTCATTGTCCCTAACGGCGCGGAAATGCTCTCTTATTTTAAAGATATAGAAGGCGATTTTGACTTTAATGTCGAAATGTCAAACAAAGGACTGGAGGGCTTTGTTAATTTAAACAAAGGAAAACTTACCCTTATCCCGCTTGCCGACTTAAAAGTGACAATCGACGGCGGCTACCTTGATATAAAGCCTGATGTAATTACACTCAGCGATATTAAAGGTTATTACTGTAACGATAAGAAAAATACAGTTGAAATAAAAGGCACCATAAAGGATTATTTCAACTCATTCGATACGGATATCGTAGTTAAAGCACTTGCGGGTAAGGAGTTTTCAAAAAACCACCTTTCAAAAATCGTCGGCTACCCGCTTGAAATTACAGGGGTTGCAAACAGTTTAGTGTACTACAACTCTAAATTTTCCGACATGAATGTCTGGTGCGCATTTATGTTAAAGAAAGGCAACGACATTCTTGTAGACGGTGCGTCATTAAGCCCCGTTAACTATGACAGGGTTGCAACTGTCGATATAGATTTAAAACCGGATGTCATTGACATCAAGAAAATAAACTACTATATAGCCTCCACGATTGACAGAAACAGTAAAATAAAACCCCTGCTTACCATATGGGGAAAATTGGATGCAAAAACGTGTGTATTGAAAAATATCGGTTTTACCATTCCAAAGCCACTGCCGAGCGAGTTTTTAAATGTTCTTATCGGTCAAAAAGTATTCAGAAAAGGACAAATTTCGGGACACCTTGAATTAATTGCCGACTCTAAAGTACCGTACATAACGGCTGATATGAATATGGACAAAGTTGCAATTCCTGCACAAAGACTGTTTATAAAAAGTGCAAATTTCAGTGCAGATGGCAAAAATATTACTCTTAAATCGGAGGGTAAATATAAACGCTCTGACTACAATTTATCGGGCACAATGTTAAATGAAATAAAACTGCCGGTTGTAATTAGAGACGTAAATTTAACGGTGGATAATGTAGACATAGAGCGCATTATTGCCTCTTTAAATACTCAAAATACAACAAATACACAAGATAGCGCAAGTGTGGAAAAGCTTGTTGTGGCAGATGAAAGCAATCTGGATGAAAATAAAAATATTGACAGCGCCCCTGTCTTTGATACGGCCTTGTTAATTGTTGAAAACTGCGTATTTAACCTTATTAAAGCTAAGTACAAAGATGTAAATATCGCAAATTTAAAGGCAACTTTAACTCTTGATAAAAACGGTATTTTAGACATATTCTCAAACAGGTTTGATATCGCAGACGGCATATCATCCTGTAAAATTAACTGTGACCTGAAAAATCATAAATACAAGTTGTTTTTGGGTGTAAAGGACATAAACTCCGACATTATGGCAACATCACTGCTCGGATTAAAGCGTGAAATCTCAGGCAAAGCAAGCGGCTTTATCGACTTTAATACTGACGACTCACTTGCGCTAAACGGTAAAATTAAATTTGCTGTTACAAACGGTACAATAAGCAAAATCGGGCTTATTGAATACGTTTTAAGATTTGCCGCACTGTTTAGAAATCCGCTTGCAATGATAAGCCCTTCCGCAATTATGGACATAGTAAATATCCCCGAGGGTAACTTTGACAAAATTGACGGCGATTTAGAGTTGAAAAATAATGTTATAGAAAAAATTATTATAAAATCCCGCTCACCCCAGTTAAGTTCTCTTATTGTCGGAAAATTCGACCTGATAACAAGGGATGCCACGCTAAGAATTTATACAAAATTTTCAAGCTCGCATAAAGGCTTTGGAGGCTTTTTGAGAAACTTATCACTTAACAGTCTTGCAAACAAAGTGCCGCTGAGTTCAAGAAACGACAGCAGCTACTATGCGGCAGAGTTAAAATTCCTTCCGCCGATAGATGCCGATGAAGAAGATTGTCAGGTATTCCTGACAAAAGTTGACGGCGATGTGGAGCATAACAACTTTATATCATCACTAAAGAAAATCAAATAACACTACATGATAAACAAGAAATTTAAAATATCATCAAATCACAAGCCTGCAGGCGACCAGCCAAAGGCGATAGACTCGCTTGTAAGGGGGATAGACGACGGTCTTGAAAATCAGACACTCCTTGGTGTAACGGGAAGCGGAAAGACTTTTACTATTGCCAATGTTATTGAGCGGGTACAAAAACCGACTCTTGTTATTGCACATAACAAAACACTTGCAGCCCAGCTCTACAACGAATTCAGGGAACTGTTCCCCGATAATGCCGTTGAATATTTCATAAGCTATTACGACTACTATCAGCCCGAAGCATACATTCCGCGCACGGACACATATATTGAAAAATCAGCTACAATTAACGATGAAATAGACAGACTGCGCCACAACACCACACGCAGCCTTTACGAGCGAAATGACGTAATTGTGGTAGCATCCGTAAGCTGCATTTACGGTTTAGGTTTGCCCGAAAACTATTTTAAGGGCTCAATCACGCTTAAAATCGGTCAGGAGATTTCACGGCAGGAACTGCTGACTCACCTTGTGTCCACACGCTACGAGAGAAACGACATTGAACTTAAGCGCTCTACATTTCGCGCGCGCGGCGATGTGGTAGAAATTATGCCGAGTTATGAAAAAGTAATCACAAGAATTTATTTCTTCGGAGATGAAATAGAAAAAATTTCACGAATTGACTCAACTACGGGCGAGGTTCTTGAAAATGTAAACGAAACGGTGATTTATCCTGCCGTGCACTACCTTGCGTACGATGATGATATGGACGAAACCCTGAGGCTTATAAATCTTGAACTGCGCCAGAGATTAAACGAGCTGAACGCTCAAAATAAACTTGTTGAAGCGCAAAGACTTGAACAGCGCGTACACTATGATATGGAAATGATAAAGGAAATGGGCTATTGCTCGGGTATTGAAAACTATTCGAGAATTATAGAAAGACGACCGCCCGGCAGCGCGCCCGCGACCCTTTTAGACTACTTCCCGAAAGATTTTCTTGTTGTAATAGATGAATCCCACGTAACTCTCCCGCAGCTGAGGGGGATGTACTTTGGCGACAGATCAAGAAAAGAAGTACTTGTCGATTACGGCTTTAGGCTCCCTTGTGCAAAGGATAACAGACCTCTTACATTTGATGAGTTCTGGGCAAAAATTTCTCAGAAAATATTTATTTCGGCGACTCCTGCGGAATTTGAGCGAAAAGTGTCAGAAAACATTGTAGAGCAAATTATTCGTCCGACAGGACTTTTGGACCCTGAAATAGATGTAAGACCGACAGAGGGTCAAGTTTATGATTTAATGCTTGAAATTAAAAAGACGGCAGAAAAAAGGGAACGCATACTTGTTACGACTCTGACCAAGAAAATGGCGGAAGATTTGACCCAGTATCTCACTCAGCAGGGTATCCGCGTGCGCTATCTGCACAGCGGCGTTCAGTCGCTTGAAAGAGTTGAAATTTTAAGGGATTTACGGCTTGGCGAGTTTGATGTGCTAGTGGGCGTAAACCTTTTAAGAGAAGGGCTTGATATACCCGAAGTGTCGCTTGTTGCCATAATGGATGCAGACAAAGAGGGCTTTTTAAGATGTGAAACATCCCTTATCCAAACAATAGGCAGAAGCGCCAGAAACGCAGCAGGGCATGTTATTATGTATGCGGATAAAATCACCGATTCCATGCGCCTTGCCATAGATGAAACAAACAGGCGCAGACGGCTCCAGCTTGCCTTTAACAAAGAGCACGGCATAACGCCAAAGACTATTAAAAAGTCTATTGAAAATAATTTATTGAGCCTTGTGGCAAGCTACAGAAGCTTTGAGGATATAGTAGCAGAGCAGATGAGCGAATTAAATATCGATAAAAAGGACCTGCCAAAACTGCTTACAAAACTGGAAAAAGATATGCATAATGCCGCAAAGCTTCTTGATTTTGAACGTGCCGCAGAAATTCGCGACCAGATTAAAAAATTGAGAGAGTTGGTTTAAAAAAGCCCCTTTATAAGGGGCTTTAAGCTAATTTTTAAGCTGCTTCAGTACGTCATTCAGACAGTCAAACAGCTCCGAGCGCTCAAGTTCGTTGAGTTCAAACAGCGGGCGCCTTACATAATTTTCAATTATTTTAAGTCTTGATAACACAGCCTTCACGGGAACGGGGTTTGGAGCCATAAACAGCTTCCTGAACAGCGGAAACAGAGTATGGTGCATGTTTCTCGCCGCTTTAACCTGACCCGATTTAAAATTGTGAATCATGGATTTTATCTCGACTCCAACAACATGCGAAGCCACCGAAATCACGCCGTGCGCACCGAGCGAGAGCATGGGAAGTGTCAGGCTGTCATCACCACAGTACAGCGCGAAATCGTCGGGACACTGTTCCCTCAGCTCGGAAACAAGGTCTAAATCAGAATTAGACTGCTTGAGCGCCACAATATTAGGATACTCTTTTGCAAGGAAGGCAACAGTCTGCGGAAGCATATTTACACCCGTTCTTGAAGGTATGTTGTATAAAATTATCGGCAAATCAGTGCTTCTTGCGATTGCGCCGAAGTGCTCAATTATGCCCTGCTGGTTAGGTTTATTATAATACGGTACAACCGACAATATTGCATCGGCACCCAGTGACTCAACTTTTTTTGTTACATCGACAGCGGTGCGCGTAGAGTTTGAGCCCGCGCCCATAATTATCTTTGCATCGCCGCTTACAGTGCCCTTGACCGCATATAAAAGTTCATACTCTTCTTCATGGGTCAATGTAGGGCTTTCACCGGTTGTTCCTGCAACCAATATTGCATCAGAGCCGTTGTCAACAAGGTGGCGAGCCAGTTTTTCAACGGCAGGGTAATCTATTTCTCTGTTTTCATTAAAGGGCGTAACCATTGCAGTTATTACTTCACCCGCATCATATCTGATAGACATAAAATTCTCCTTAATAAAGTCCCATTTTAATGACTTTTTCAGCCAGTCTTACCGTGTTTAGAGCCGCACCGATTCTTAAATTGTCGGCAACGCAGAAAAAGTCAATACCGTTATCAAATGCGATTGATTTTCTTATTCTGCCCACAAATACGGGGTCTTTGCCTGCGGCATCTTTTGGTGTCGGATATGCATAATGTTCCGTGTCATCTACCACATTAACACCGTAGGCACTCTTTAGAATTTTTCGCGTTTTATCCGCATCAATCGGCTTTTCAAATTCAATGCTGACTGCTTCCGAGTGTCCGATGTACACGGGAACCCTCACGGCAGTACAGGATATCGGAACGGATTTATCCAGATGCAGAATTTTTCTTGTTTCGTTTGTAACTTTCATTTCTTCTTTTGTGTAACCGTTGTCACAAAAAACATCAATCTGCGGGATAACGTTAAACCCGATTTCATACTTAAATACCTTATGGTCATAAGGCATGCCGATTAAATTTGTCTTTGTATTGTCCGTAAGCTCATGAATAGCAGCCAGCCCTGCGCCTGATACTGCCTGATAAGTAGAAACAATAAGTCTTTTTATATTTGCATAATCATGAAGGGGCTTAAGTGCAAGCATCAACTGGGAAGTTGAGCAGTTAGGGTTTGCAATAATACCTTTGTGATTTTTTAAATCGTCATCGTTAACACCTGCGATTACAAGCGGAACATCTTCCTCCATACGAAAAGCACTTGAATTATCAATGTACACCGCACCTCTTTTTACCGCTTCGGGCGCAAGGGCTAAACTGGTTGAGCCTCCCGCGGAAGCCAGTACCACATTAACACCTTCAAAAACATCCGGTGTCGCTTCAAGGATAGTGTGCTCTTTGTTCTTAAATTCAATTTTATTTCCTGCAGAACGTTTTGACGCCAGGAACTTAA
>CASGEP010000025.1 GCA_949300515.1 uncultured bacterium | reverse complement strand
ACGCTCAGCCATCTGTCGTTATTGCCGCTATGGTATTCAAAATCATCCGCAACGGGTTTTGAATTTGCATATTTATAATTAATGTGTTCGATATTAATCTCGGGCAAAATAATATAAAACTCGCCCACATCAATGGTGTTTCTGGCGTCTTCCCGTGTTATCATCTGCTCGTGGATTTTTTCGCCGGGGCGAATGCCGATTTCTTTTATCGCAAGGTCGGGCGCGATAGCTTTTGCTAAATCGGTCATACGCATTGAGGGTATTTTTTTAACATAAAGTTCGCCGCCCTGCATATTTTCAATGGCTTCAAGCACCATTTCTACCGCTTGCTCAAGTTTCAGCCAGAAGCGTGTCATCTTTAAGTCTGTAATGGGAAGTTCTTTTGCGCCTTCCGTAACGAGTTTTTGGAAAAAAGGAATAACTGAACCCCTTGAGCCTGCGACGTTTCCGTATCTTACAACGGAAAATCTCGTGACTTTTGAGCCGCAGTATGAGTTTCCGGCGATAAAAAGCTTATCGGAGCACAGCTTTGTGGCGCCGTAGAGGTTAATAGGCGCGCAAGCTTTATCGGTAGATAAGGCAACAACTTTTTTAACGCCTTTATCAATTGCCGCATCAATTATATTCTGTGCGCCCAGGACATTTGTTTTAACAGCTTCAAAAGGATTGTATTCGCAAGCGGGAACTTGTTTCAGTGCCGCCGCATGTACAACGACATCAACACCTTCAAAAGCGCGATAAAGCCTTTCTTTGTCCCTTACATCACCTATAAAAAATCTTATTTTTTCAAGATACGGCTTAAATTCGCTCATATTTTGCATGACAAATTGTTTATATTCATCGCGCGAAAAAATGATTATCTTTTTAATGTCCGGATATTTTTCAAAGGCGATTTTTGTAAACTTTTTTCCAAAACTTCCCGTTCCGCCTGTAATTAACACCGTCTTGCCATTAAGCATTTAGTCATACTCCAAAAATGATATTCACATGAGATACTAACACAAAAATAAAAAATAGTATATAATGGATTTGCACAATTAAAATGGAGGGAAGCTATGCTTGATGTTATTTACGGCAGAAGAAGTATAAGAAAATATCAAAACAAACCTGTTGAAGATGAAAAGCTCAATGAAATTCTTCGCGCGGGCATGTATGCGCCATCGGGCATGAATAAGCAGCCCTGGCATTTTATCGTCTGCAAAGACAGGCAAACACTGGACGGTGTACAAAAAATTCACCCGTACTCCTCTATGCTCTCAAGTGCGCCGTGCTGTATAATTGTCTGCGGCGATACAAAAACTCAATATACACAAGGGTCTTACATTCAAGACTGTGCAGCATGCAGTGAAAATATGCTTCTTGCAGCATATTCGCTGGGGCTTGGTACGTGCTGGCTCGGTGTGTATCCGAATAAAGATATGCAGGATGATTTCAGGAAGTTTTTTGAAATGCCTGATTATATAGAGCCGTTTTGCGTTGTGGCGCTCGGCTATCCCGATGAGCAAAAGACAATGCCCGACAGATTTAGTGCTGATAAAGTGCATTTTGAAAAGTGGTAAGCTGCTTAAATATTACAAACTAATCGCCGTGTCATGCTGAATTTATTTGACAAAGCGAACCAAAATTTTAAAGGTAAAAATTTTGTGTGGGCCTGTCCTTGCGCAGCACAGGGTCTTAACAACGTTGGATGTGTAAACACAACGCTTAACCGCACGATTTGAAAGTTTGGAGCGTAGGGGATTTGAACCCCTGACCCCGACACTGCCAGTGTCGTGCGCTACCAGCTGCGCCAACGCCCCTGATAAAATAAAAAAAGAAGCCGTAAGACTTCTTTTTATGGTGGGCGTTGAGAGGCTCGAACTCCCGACATCTTCCTTGTAAGGGAAGCGCTCTACCAACTGAGCTAAACGCCCACGCCCTAATAAAGTAATATTCAATTATCAATCTGTTTTGTTTAGCTCAGTCCCTAATAAAGTAATATTCAATTATCAATCTGTTTTGTTTAGCTCAGTTGGTCATATTGTGCAAAAGCACATTGGCTCCGCCAAGTAAGCTAAACGCCCCGAGGGCAAACCCTTATGTATTTATAATACCTGCTCAAAAACTTATGTCAAGTTTTTATTCTGCCGCGACAGGCTCCTCTTTTACAAACTGCATTTCATAAAGATATTTATACTGTCCGTTCGGTATCTGCATAAGCTCATGGTGTCCGCCCATTTCGACAAGCTGTCCTTCGTTTATGACGGCAATTTTATCCGCGTTTTTAATGGTAGAAAGTCTGTGCGCGATTACAAAAACGGTTCTGCCTTCGATAAGGTTTTCGAGCGCCTTTTGCACAATCGCCTCGGACTTATTGTCAAGTGCCGATGTCGCCTCATCCAAAATCAAAACGGGCGCATCTTTAATCATGGCGCGGGCAATTGCCACCCTCTGCCTTTGTCCGCCCGAGAGTGTCGTTCCTCTTTCTCCGATTACGGTGTCTACGCCTAATTCAAGCGTGTCGATAAATTCATCCAGATGAGCCGCGCAGACTACCCTTCTTATTTCTTCATCCGTTGCATCTTTTTTGCCCATCAAAATATTATCTCTGATTGTTCCCGAAAACAGGAAATTGTCCTGAAAAACTTCGCTTATATGGTTTCTTAAAGACGTCAAAGTATAGTTTCTGATGTCCTCTCCGTCAAATTTTATACTGCCCGAGCAAACATCGTAAAATCTCGGTATTAAATTTACAATTGTAGATTTGCCGCCGCCCGAATTTCCTACAAGGGCAAGGATTTCACCTTTTTTGACTTCAAAAGAAACATTTTTTAATACGGGTTTGCCTTTTTCATACTCAAAACAAACGTTTTCAAATGTTATATTATTATCTAAGCCCTTTAATTCTTTTGCATTTGCTCTGTTGCGTATTTCGGGCTGTAAATCAAAAAGTTCAAACACCCTGTTCATCGCAACAAAAATTGACTGCATGCCCGTAAGTGTTCCGCCCAGAGTCTTTATGGGTTTGTATAAAAGCAGCAGCGACGTAATAAAACTTGCAAGCGAGCCGGTGGACATCTCGCCCGTTATTATCAGGTGGTTTCCCACAACCATAACAATTGCTACACCGATACTTGCAATGAAATACATTATCGGAGAAAGCCAGCCGGAGCGCTTTGTAAGCGACATCGAAAGGTCAAAAAGCTCTCTTATTTGCGCTTTAAATTTCGCATAAACATCTTCCTGCAGGCAATATCCGCTTATGATTTTATTACCGTGATATGTTTCATTGATATTTGTTGTCATGCCGCTTCCAACAACCATTGAAGCGTTTGAAACTTTTTTAACTCTCTTTCTTATAAGCGACACGGGTATAAATGCACACACAAGAACAATCACGCCTACAAATGCGAGTTTCCAAGAGTTATACAGTAATACGCCGATTAGTCCAAGCGAACTTGTAAATGCCGTAATAAGGGTTTTGATTGATTCAACGATGTTTTTGGAAGCGCCGTCGGGGTCGGATAAAAATCTTGAAATAACAAGCCCTGACGAGTTTTCATCATAAAACTTTGAATCAAGATAGACAAGTTTTTTAAACAAATCCTCTTTAACAGAGTTTGAAATTTTAAGGCTTATCCAATCTGTAAGATAAGAATTTATATATTTCAAAAGCCCCTGTATAACGGCAAAGAGCATAATCGCCCAGGGGATAATTGCTGCAAGTAAATCCCTCGTAAGTTCAAAACCTTTAAAAGCGTATGTTTCGCCGTTAATTACAACATCAATGTAAGGTTTTAGCGCAAACGCCGTTGCACCGTCGAGCAGCCCGAGCGGAATTGCAAGTGCAAAACCTATTACTATCCTGAACATAACGGGCTTAATGTAGGGCCATATGCGCCTTAGCAGATATCCGTAGTCAAAAGCTCTGTCTGTTGTAATTACGTCAAGTTTCATGTCGCTATCCTGATTTCCTCTTTTAAAAATTATTGCATAAACAAAATTATTTGCCAAAAAAGTAATAAAATAATCCGCTCAGAGTTTGTGCGCCTATCGCGTTGCCCTGCAGTTCAAAGTCTTTTATAAAATCAAAAATGCTCTCTTTTTTTACGAGTTTTCTTTCGCAAATAACTCCGCCGTCATCGTCTGTGTGTTTTTTGCACTCTTTTGAACCGTCAATGTATGCTAAAGCCACGGTTGAAGTTTCCGAGGTCAGCCCTGCTGAGCTTGAAATGTTTCTTGAGCAAATTTTAATCTCATCTGCACAATAGCCGCTTTCTTCTTCAAGTTCTCTTTTTATGGCGTCCGAAGTTTCCTCGTCTTTGTTGATATCCCCCACAAGTCCCGCCGGAAGTTCAAGGCAGTATTTTGCACGATTTTCGCTATAAATCGGCGGTCTTTTTGTGATTAAAAATAAAACATACTCGCCGTCCTCTTTTTTGACAATCGGGACAACGACCGCGATGTCTTTTGCGTTTGGTCTGTGCGCATATACCCATTTTGTGCCGTTTTCGCGCATACAGGCCTTAAGCTGCAGATATTTTTCACTGTGTAAAACTTTATTTGTCATGCTCTGGACTCCTCATCTTGCAATATAATATTATAAAATTTTACGACGGCAATATTTTTTTATGATAATTTTAACTTATATGAACACATATCGCATAAAAGTTGTAATAAGTTTAAAAGATGATGTTAAGGATGTGCGCGCCCTTACGATAGATAAAATGCTAAAGAACGCGGACATAGAACAAAATGCAAATTTTAAAACGGGCAGATTTTACTCTTTTTGTGTAAGTTCAAAGGATAACCAAAGCGCAAGGGAAAAAGCCGGGCGGATATGCCTTGAAGTGCTTTCAAATCCCGTTGTGGAAAAGTTTGAAATCTGTTCTCTGGAGCTTGTTCAATGAAGGCAGCTGTTGTTGTTTTTTTGGGTACAAACTGCGAGGTTGAAACAAAAGCCGCGCTTGAAAAATATTCTTTTGAGTGCGATTATGTAAACTCGAACACAAAAGCGCTCTTAGGGTATGACTGTGTATTTTTGTGCGGCGGGTTTTCTTACGGGGATTACATCCGCTCGGGGCGCCTTGCAAAGTTTACCCCTGTCGTCGGTGCTCTTGAGGAATATATCGAAAAACAAAGAGGGGTTACCGTCGGTATCTGCAACGGCTTTCAAATACTGTGTGAAGCCCATCTGCTGAAAGGGGCGCTGCTTGAGAATGATTCATCAAGATTTATTTGTAAAAATGTTGAACTGAAGCTTGATTTTAAAAACGTTTCAAAAAAAATCTCTCTCCCCATTGCCCACAGGGAGGGTAAATACGTTTTTTCGGCAAGTGATTATAAAGAGGTATTTGCCATGAGTTTTTTAAAATATGTTGACAACCCGAACGGTTCGTATCTTGATATTGCGGGCTTGTATGATAAAAACAGGCGCGTTATGGGGCTTATGCCGCACCCTGAAAGAGCCATGTTTGCCAAAAATTTCGGTTTTGACGGAGAAGAAATTTTTAAAATCGTAAAGGAAGAAATTAAACGTGGATAAGTTTATCGAAAATGAAATTGAAAAACGTTTAAAAAGAAAAATGAATGAGCTTGAAAGGCACATATTCAGCGCAATGTGGAGTGAGCACTGCGGCTATTTGCACTCAAAATTACAGCTTAAAAAACTGAACTCCAAAGGTGCTCTTTTTCCTGCGGAAAACTCGGGCGGGGTTAAAATCGGCAATACAGGCGTATTTTTTAAGGTTGAATCACACAATCACCCCTGTGCCGTTGAGCCGTATCAGGGCGCCGCAACGGGAATAGGCGGGATAATCCGCGATATACTTGCACTAAATGCCCGTCCGATTGCACTTTTAAATTCGCTGAAATTTTGCGAGGAGCAAAAACACCTGATAGATGGCGTTACAAGAGGGATAAGCGACTACGGGAACTCTTGCGGTATTGCGAATGTCGGCGGAGAGGTCATTTTTGACGAATGTTACAGAGATTTGCCGCTTGTAAATGTTATGGCTGTGGGGATTGCGCCGCTTGACAAAGTTAAACTCTCAAGTGCAAAAGAAAATCTTGAGATTGTGCTCCTTGGCTCTCCGACAGGAATAGACGGTGTCGGCGGTGCGGCTTTTGCCTCAAAAGAGTTAAAAAAAGACACAAAAGAAGAAAAAATCCACGTTCAAATAGGCGATCCTTTTACCAAAAAAAAGCTGATTGAAGCAACGCTTGAAATTTTAAACGTTGAAGGCGCTGCCGCCTGTCAGGATTGCGGCGCGGCGGGTATTTTAAGTTCAACGTCGGAGATGGCATATAAGGGCGGATGTTCCATAGAGCTTGATTTGGACAGGGTGCACCTTGCATTAAAAAATATGAGCGCGGCGCAGATTTTATTGAGCGAAACTCAGGAGAGAATGGTGTTTGCCGTAGAAAAACGGGCGCTGGATAAAGTTTTTGAAATTGCGCATAAGTTTGAGCTTGATATATCTAATATAGGAAAAACTTTTTGCGGCGGGGGCAGCCGTGATTATGTAATAAAGAAAGACGGTAAAATACTCTCCAAAACTCCGCTTGATGTTATTTGCGAACCGTACTGCCATGACCTTGAGCCTGTTTTCGGGCAAGTAACACACACGGATGAAATTAGAGAGAATGTAGACGTTAAAAGCGCGCTCTTTAAAATTGTCGCAAGTCCCGAATTTGCATCTAAAGAATGGTTTTATGAACAGTGGGATTACGCGGTCGGCGCAAGAACTTATATGCAGCCCGGTTTTTCGGGGGCTGCAGCCGTTAAAATTGATGAGGGTTTTATAGGTCTTTGCATGGATTCAAAACCGAGATTTGTAAAGCTGAACCCTTATTCGGGCGCAAAGAGTACATTTCTTGAAAGCTACAGAAATCTTGTTTCTTCAGGCTTTGAGCCGATGGGATTTACAAACTGCCTGAATTTTGCAAGCCCCCAAAACGAGGAAACAAAATATGATTTTGTGCGCTCAATTGACGGACTGCGCGATATTTCAAAAGCGTTTTGTGTTCCTGCGGTATCGGGCAATGTTTCTTTCTATAACGAAAAGGAAAACAGGCGCATTTATCCCACTGTTACAATAGGTATGCTCGGCTGCTGCAAAAAGGAAGAAAATCTGATTGGAGCGCTTTTTAAAAAAGATGAGAGAGTTTTTCTTCTGGGTAAAAAAATAACTCTTGAGTCAAACACGGGCGGCTCGCTTTATCACAGTGTGCTGTTTGACAGGCTTTGCTCAAAGCCTGATGAAATTGATATTCAATTGGAATTAAAACTCAAAGATGCAATTTTAGATATGGCAGATAAAAAAATAATATCCGGAGCGCTCGATGTTTCAAAGGGCGGAATTCTGGGCGCGCTCGTGAGTGCTTTGCTTAAGTCAAATACGGGTTTTTGCGGAAGTCTTTTGCCCGATAAAAATCTTGAAGATTATCAAAAACTGAAACTGCTTTTTGGCGAAACAGAGGGGCGCTATATTGTATCATGTTCGGATTTAGTCAAAACCGAGGCATACCTTTTAAAAAATAATATCCCTCACAGCCTTCTTGGAAAGTGTGTTGGTGATAAAATAGAATTTGACGGGTACAGCTTTAATCTCGATGAACTTAGAAAAGAGTACAAAAATTCAATTAAAAATGCGCTTGAACAGTATTAAAAACGACAAAATAAATGAAGAATGCGGAATTTTTGGCGGCTGCAGCAGGGCGGGCAACATTGCGCCCTATTTAAAGTGCGCGCTTTTGAAGCTGCAGCACAGGGGGCAAGAGGCTGCGGGTATTTGCTGCGGAGATTTAAAACAGACTCTGTATAAGGATTTTGGTCTTGTTAACAGTGTATTTAGAAACATAAAAATAAGCGACATAAAGGGGAGTTTTGGAATAGGGCATGTAAGGTACTCTACTTTCGGTGATTCGAGAAAAGAAAATATCCAGCCGCTAAAAGTTACATACATGGGCGAAGATGTTTCGCTTGCGCACAACGGAAACGTTTCCGAAGCAAAAAACATAAGAGAAAAATTTGAACGGATTGGAGAGGTTTTTTTGAGTTCTTCCGATTCCGAGGTAATTTTAAAAAGAATTATATTTTCTCTTAAAAAAAAGCCGTCCCTGTGGACTTATGATGAGGTTGCAAAATGTCTGTGCGAGAACTTTTCCCTCGGGTCATACTGTATTTTGCTGTATTTGCCAAACCGCATTATGGCTTTTCGCGACCCTTTCGGTTATCGTCCCTTAATGTTTGCAAGCTGTGACGAGGGCGACTTTGCAGCATCGGAGGATGTCGCATTTTACGGTTTAAAGGTAAATAAAATGATTGAAATTATGCCCTCATGCGGCGTTGAGATAAACAGCGAAGGTTATGAGATAAAACCGGCGTACACAAATAAAGACATCAGCCAGTGTGTATTTGAGCAGATTTATTTTGCCTCTCCCGCTTCAAATATATTTTCAAAAAGCGTTTACAATACGCGCTACAAACTCGGCGAAATCCTTGCGGGCTGCGAGGATAAAGACTTTTGCGCCGATGTTGCAATACCTGTTATGGACAGCGGTCTTGCCTGTGCTATCGGGTACTCAAGCGCGCTGAATATTCCGTTTCATCTCGGATTAATCCGAAACAACTGGATGGAGCGCTCTTTTATTCTGCCGGAGCAGAAAAAAAGGACAAGAAACGTGCTGGAAAAATTTATTCCGGTAAAGTCTGTAATTGAAGGCAAAAAGGTTGTTTTGATTGATGATTCGCTTGTAAGAGGTACAACATCGGGTGAGATTATTAAAATCCTAAAAGAGTGCGGGGCAAGCGAGGTTCATATGCGCTCAGTTTCTCCAAAGATAATTAATACCTGCTTTTGGGGGGTTGATATCCCGACAAAAGAGGAGCTTATTTCATATAACAAAACAGAGTGCGAGATTGCAAAAATAATCGGAGCGAAAAGTGTTAAATTTTTGCCCCTCGATAAATTGAGAGATGTTTTTGAAGGTGATATCTGGTGTAAAAAATGCTTTGAGGAGAACAGAAAATGAAATACACATACCTTGAAGCGGGCGTAGATATCAAAAAAGCGGATGAATTTACAAATATTATCGCGGATGTGGCAGGTAAAAGCAATATCGGTTCTTTTGCGGGATTATACGAACATAACGCGCTTGAGGGGTATTGTTTTGCGGCATGCTGCGACGGTATCGGAACAAAGATAATTCCGCTTATTGAAAATAATGATGCAAAAACAATTGCAAATGACCTTTTTGCAATGAATGTAAATGATTTAATCTGCTGCGGCGCAAAGCCGCTGTTTTTCCTTGACTACATTGCCGCAAACAGCCTTGATGGGGATATTTTGGGAACCTTTATCGTTGAGCTTGGAAAAATTCTGAAACACTACAACTGCACCCTTCTGGGCGGAGAAACATCCGAGCTTGGAAATTTGATTTTAAAAAAGTATTTTGATGCGGCGGGATTTCTTCTCGGGATTGTAAAAAAAGAAAATATATTATCGAAAAATAATACCTCAAAGGGCGATGTTATAATAGCGCTAAAATCAAGCGGAGCGCATGCAAACGGATTTTCCCTTTTAAGGCGGCTGTATGATGATAAAATGCTGAGCAGCGACGATTTTGCGCAATGTTTGAAACCTGTAAGAATTTATCATGATATCGTTGTTAAATTAAATGAAAACAAACTTATAAATTCTTGCGCAAACATCACGGGCGGCGGCATTACGGCGAATTTAAAAAGGGCGGTAAGAAGTGATTTAACTATTGAAGCGGATTTTGATAAAATTCCGAAGAATTATATTTTTGAAAAGCTTAAAGGGCTTACAGGCACTGACGAAGCGTTTAAAACTTTTAATATGGGGGTCGGGTTCTGTCTTGTCGTAAGTTCAAAAAATGTTAAAAAAGTGCTTGAAGATGCTGCAGACTATGAGCCTTTTGTCTTTGGGGAAGTCGTATGAAAAAAATTCTTGTAATGGCTTCGGGCGAAGGGACAAATTTTGAGGCTATTGTTAAATATTTTAAGGGAAAAGATGTGCAAATAGAACTTTTGTGCAACATTGACGGCGCGGGAGCGTTAAAAAGAGCCGCGAAGTTGGGAATAAAATCGTATATAGTTAGGTATTCAAATACCTATGTTTTTCTGAGTGATAAAAAATATGATTTATACGTCCTTGCCGGGTATATGCGTATTTTACCCGAAAAAATTCTTGAATTGGGCACTTTTATAAACATTCATCCTTCACTTTTGCCCGAGTTCAAGGGTGTAAACGCAATAAAAAATGCTTTTTTATCAAGTGCTCACGAAACGGGTGTGAGTATTCATTATGTAAACAAAGACGTTGACAGCGGGGAGTTGATTGCACAGCAAAAGTGCAAAATAGAGCCCGATATGACACTTTGCGATTTGGAGGAAAAAATTCACGGTATCGAGCATAATCTCTACCCGAGAGTCATTGAGGGGCTGCTGTTATGAAAATACTTCTCTACGGGTCGGGCGGGCGTGAACATGCGCTGTATGAGGCACTTTTAAAATCTCCGCTTGTCGGTTTTAATGATATTTACTTTGCACAGACGGGCGCTTTTGCCCCTTGTAGAGTGATTGAGTTTTGCGATTACTTTGAGCTTGCAAAGAAGGCTAAAAATATCGGCATAGAGCTTTTGATTGTCGGTCCCGAGGTACCTTTAGCCGGGGGGATTTGCGATATATTTTCAAGTTTTAATATACCGGTAATCGGCGCAAATAAGTACTGGGCGCAGCTTGAGAGTTCTAAGAGCTTTGCTAAAGATTTTATGCAAAAGTTTAATATAAAAACGGCAAAATACACTTTGGCGGATGACATTTGCAAAATTGACAGCGCGCTTTCAAAGTTTTCAGCCCCTCCGGTTATAAAGGCAGACGGGCTTGCAGGTGGCAAGGGCGTTTATTTGCCCGAAACATTCGGTGAGGCAAGAGAGGCTGCAAAAGAGTTTTTGTGCGGCAAATTCGGCGAGTCCTCCAAAAAGATTATTTTGGAGCAGAGGTTATTCGGGCGCGAGCTGTCAGTGTTTTCGCTCTGGGACGGTAAAGCTTTAAAGAGTTTTAAGCCGGCATGCGATTTTAAAAAGCTTTCGGATAATGACGAAGGGGAAAACACAGGCGGCATGGGGTCTGCTTTTCCCTGCAGCTTGTCTGATTTTGAAGAAAAAGAAATAAACTCTTATCTTTTAAAACTTGAATATGCGCTAAAGACAAGCAGGGCAGACTTTTGCGGGGTTATTTACTCGGGACTTATGATGTGCTCTGACGGGGCTTATGTTCTTGAGTATAATATGCGCTTTGGCGACCCTGAAATACAGTCAGTGCTTGATAATTTTTGCGGCGATATTTTGGATGTTTTTTTAAAAATGGTTGATGGGAAGTTGGATGAGATTGATTTTAAATTTAAAGACGAGCCTTCTTACTGTGTGGTTTTAGCCTCTTGCGGTTATCCTTTTTCGCCTCAAACAGGCTGCGAGATTTTTAATCTTGAGGCTGCAAAAAAATACGGTGTCAGGGTTTTGTTTGCCGGAGTAAAAAAAATCGGGCAGAAATATTACACAAACGGCGGGCGCGTTTTGAACCTTGTTAAGAGCGGAAAAGACGCGCTTGCAGACATTTACGCGGCGGCTTCGGAAATAGAATTTGAGGGGAAAATTTACAGAAAAGATATTAAACTTAGATAAAAAGCCGTCTTTATAACCCCAGGTGACCTTTAGGAGTTTTTAGACGGCTTTTAAAAATTTATCTTTAAAGCTTAGTTTTCAAATACATATCCGATAAGAGCTGCTTCTCTTGAGCGTTTAACCGCTTTTGCAAGCATTCTTTGGTGATATGCGCAATTTCCCGTTATTCTTCTCGGTAAAATTTTACCGGCTTCGGATAAAAATCTTTTTAATTTTGATGTGTCTTTGTAGTCAAGTGCTTCTACCTTGTCGGCGCAGAAGCTGCAATTTTTTCTTTTCTTGCTGTCTTTAAGTGTTTCTTTTGCCATATTTATTTCCTTTTCTGTTAATTTTTAAAACGGTATTTCATCTTCGTCAATCAAGTCTTGCGAAATTTCTTCCGTTGCAAACTGCACGAGGTTTTCTTTCTGTGCGGGTGCAATCGGTGTGCTTGCGCCTGATGCGGCGGAGATTTTTTCAACTGTTGATGCATTAATTTCAAAAATCTTCTTATCTCTGCCGTTTGAAGTTTTAAACGTATTTGTCTGCAATCTGCCTTCGACAAGCACGTTGTCGCCTTCTTTTACGGTTTGCTCGACTGTTTCCGCCGAGTTGCCCATGGTGAAAACCCTTACAAGACTTTCATCTTGAGGATTTACGTCAATTGTAAAACTTGTGATGGGCAAGTCGTTTTGTGTAAACCTTTTTTCAGGATTTTTTACAACTTTTCCCGTAATAAAGATTTTTGCCAGAGTCATTTTCTTACGCTTTCACTGTCTGTTGTTCTATAAACATTGTCCTTATAATGTTTTCGTTAAGTTTAAGCTGTCTTTTGAATTCCACAACTTTATCGGCATCAAGGTTTATTTTGAAAACAGCCATAAAACCGTCCCTGAAACCTTTTACGTCGTATGCCAGTTTTTTTCTGCCCATTTTGTCGGTATCAATTACGCTTCCGCCAAGCGAGCTTACCGATTCTTCTATTTTTGCAATAACTTTATCTGCTTCATCATTATCTAAATTTGGTTTAATTGTTGCAAGCAGTTCGTATTTTTTCATGATTTCTCCTTATTGTATTTACTTTGTTACAAAATGCTAGCACAAACATATTTTTGAAACAACAAAAAACTTAACATAACTAAATATTTCATTCTTTCAGGTAAAATTCTCCTTCAAAAACTTTTGTCGCATCCCCTGTCATATAGACGTTTTTGTCCTTGTATTCTATTGTAAGCTCGCCGCCGGGGAGCTCTACCTTTACGGTATCGTTTAAAAGCCCTTTTAATACTCCGGCAACCGTTGCGGCACAAGCACCCGTGCCGCAGGCAAGGGTTATGCCGCAGCCTCTTTCATACACGTCAAGGCGCATTTTTGAAGGGTTTTCTATCCTTACAAACTCGACATTTGTTTTTTGCGGGAAAAGCGGATGCGGCTCGATTTTTGCCCCGTACTCGCGCGCGAGTTTTTTGCTGTCGCCCTCCGTAAAAATAATGCAGTGCGGATTGCCCATACTGACGGCGGAAGCGCTAAAACCTTCTATTTCAAAGTCTTGAGGGGTGTCTGTGTTAACGGGAATTTTCTTTGCTTCAAATACGGGTTTTCCCATATCCACACGCACTCTGCCGTCGTGTAAAATCCTTGGTATTATTGTTCCCGCAAGAGTTTCAACGCTAAATTCGTCTTTATTTACAAGATTGTGTGCACGTGCAAACTTTGCAAAGCAGCGTATTCCGTTTCCGCACATTTGCGCAATTGAGCCGTCGGAGTTGAAAAAATCCCAGCCGATGTCCGTGTTTTCGGTTTTTCTTGGTGAAAAAAGCCCGTCGGCGCCTATTCCAAAGTTCCTGTCGCACATAATCTTTGCAAGTTCGGGCGTTGCTTTTTCTTCGGTTAAAATTATAAAATCGTTGCCCAGCCCTTGCCATTTTTCAAATTTAATTGTTTTCATATTGCTCCCTGTTGAATTTTTCAAGATAATTTACCGTAAACTCTGTTGCTCCGCTGTTTTTCTCAACGGCATTTGTGCAGTTTGCGCTTATTCTCTGCATATATTTTTCATCCTCTAAAAGCTCCGCTATTTTGTTTTTAAGTTCGTCAGTGTTTTTTACAATAATGGCGCAGCCTTGCTCTGTAAGGTTTTTGTATATGTAGTTGAAATTTTTAATATTTGGTCCGCTTATGACGGGCTTGCCCCAAATGGTTGCTTCAAGCGGATTGTGTCCGCCCGTTTTATCAAAACTGCCGCATATTACGCATATGTCACATGCGCTGTAGACGTTGGCAAGTTCGCCCGTTGTATCAAGTATAACGGCATCGTATTTATCAAAAGAAGCCTCCTCACTTCTTTTCCCCGAGAGTATACCTTTTTCTGACAGCATTTTTTCAATATTATCAACATTTTCAAGATGTCTTGGCGCTATTATGAGTTTTAAGTTTTCAAACTCATCTTTTAGCGCGGCGTAAACATCCGTCAGGCTTTTATTTTCATCAGGATGTGTAGAGGCAAAAATTATGACTTTTTCTTTAAATGTTTTAAAAAGAAGCTTATACTTGTGTTTAATGTAGTCCTCGGGCTTTGTTATGTCAAATTTTATATTGCCCGATACTACGACTTTGTTTTCCGGCGCGCCGATTTCAATAAATCTTTTTGCATCTTCGTTTGTCTGGGTCAAAATCGCGCTGTAGTTCTTGAGTACCTCTTTAAAGAAGAAAGACAGTTTTTTATAGCTTTTAAAGGTTCTCTCCGAAATTCTTCCGTTTATTATAAATAAAGGTATTGCAAGCTCTTTCATAATGTGTGCGAAATTTGGCCATATTTCCGTTTCAACAATTATAACCATCTCGGGATTTATGGCTTTTACCGCGTTTTTTACCGCTTTTGTCGTGTCGTAGGGAAAGTATGTTATAACCTTGCATTTATCCGACAGCCTGTTTTTTGCAAGCTCCTGCCCTTGCGGGGTTGAAGTTGTAAGAACGATGTCGTTTTTAAAGTGCATTTTCTCTATAAGAGTTCCTGCCAGCATAACCTCGCCGACAGATACCGCATGAATCCATATTGTACGATTTAAAAACTTAAATCCGTAGCCGCCGAATTTCTCTATTTTTCCCGCTTCGATTTTTTTTGAGAACATCCCGAGAATGTTAATAATTGCCGTACCGAATACACCGTATAAAAAATTATAAACTTTTAACATCGATTTCCGCCTCAAAACTTCTAGCCCAAGGGAGTGTGTAGTCTACATCATTATACTCAAAATCAAGATATTTTGCGATTATTTTTTCATATTCGCTAAACTCCCGCCGTTTTGATTTTAACATTTCAAAAAAGTCCGGTTCCGCTTCCCTTACGGATTTTCTTATTTTTGTCTGGTATACCCAGTCGTCAAGCAGCCTTATAAACATAAGTTTTTTAAAGGCATGGTCGTTATAGGAGTTATTTTTTTTCGCAAGAAATTTTGTAACCGCGCAAAAAACGGCACAGCCTATTGAATTTGCGCTTGTGTTGTAGGCGCAGTAACCATACAGGTTCTGCGGGCATTTGTTTTTGATTAACTCTCTTACAAAACCCTCGTCCGCCCCGTTTGCATTTGAGATATCGGCAATAAAAAAGTTTTCATCAGGCAGTGTAAGATTTTTTTTGTAACTGTTTGTAAAATCACCAAGGACCCAGTCGCCCTGTGCGTTTTCAAAGTTATTAACAATGAGTTTCAAATCTCCTTTTGTTGAAACGGTGCAATTTGCAAGTCTGAGCTGGGACTCTACACAGTCTTTTACGCTTATATCTTCATATCTTGAGATTTTATTTATACTTTCGGTATGAGTGTAGTCAACCCCGACACTTATGTTTTTATCTTGCGCAAGCGCCCGTGTGATAAGTGTCAGCGGGATTTCATCCGCTCCCGTTTTAATTTGCGCATTTAATCCTCTGTTTTTGATTTCTTTTTCCAGAAGTTCCGCTTCTTCAACATTTAAGCCGTATTCACCCGTGTCATCCTTTGAAAAAACAAGCATATCAAGAGTTTTGTCCTCCAGCCAGTCAAGGTAGAGTTTATTTATGTCAAAATTTCTCTTTCTTGTGTCAAGATAATCGTTTAAAATATCCTCGGGAATTTGATTATACACGCAATTTTGGCTTTTTTCCCTCCTTGATTTATGCTGATAATAAGAAAATTCAAAAATCTTTTTTCCCCACTGCGACCAGTACTCTTTTTCTTCTTCGTTGATATTATTGTTTGAAATGCGCATTATGCTTGAAAAAGCGTATGTTTTTTCGGATTTTTGTTTTATTATTTCTTTAAACTTTAAAAGTCTTTCTCTTATCTGCCCGAATGTTTCGGGGCATCTCCTTGAACTTACAAGTCCGCCGTAGGCTATTGTATCAAGCGAAATTACCAGAATATCCGCCTTTGGCATATTTTTTATGAAGTCATAAATATTTTCAATATCCGCATTTTTTTTAAGCGCGCCAAGATACTCCCTCTCGGGCATAAAAAGCTCGATACTGTCGTCCTGTGCCAAAATATCCCTTACGAGCGTATAGCAGATGGGACGGTTATCAATAGGTATAAGCGCAATTTTTTTCATAAAATCATTTTACATCATGTTCTGTTTGATTTACAATTATTTCAAAAACCCGTTGTTTGGAGATTTGCCTTGAAGTTTACGTTAAAAGAAATTATTACTTGTACCGACGCAAAAGTTTTATTTGAGCAAGACACTCTCGGGAGTTTTGAAATCTCTACGGATACGAGAAAACTGCAAAAGGGAGATATATATTTACCGCTGCGCGGCGAGAATTATGACGGGCATAATTTTATCGACAGGGCGGTAGAGCTTGGCGAGAGGGGATATTTTACTCAGGACAAGTTCAAAGTAAATAAAAAAGCGGATTTTGTTTTATATGTTGAAAATTCCCTGGTTGCCTATCTGAAGCTTGCAAATTACATAAGGAGAAAAATTAACCCTAAAATCGTTGCAATAACGGGTTCTTCAGGTAAGACAACGACAAAAGAAATGCTCTACAGTGTTCTGTCAACTACATATAAAACCCATAAAACCCTTTTAAATCACAATAATGAAATAGGGCTGTGCGAAACATTTTTTTCCATGCCTCTTGATTGCGAGGCGGCGGTTGTTGAGATGGGCATGAGAAATTTAGGCGAGATTGAGCTTCTGTCATCTTACTGCGAGCCTGATATAGGGGTAATTACAAACATTGGCTCGGCGCACCTTGAGCGGCTCGGAAACCTTAAAAATATTGCTCTTGCAAAGTGCGAGATAGCGGCAGGGCTAAAAAAAGACGGAGTTTTTATAAGCCCCGAGTCAAAGAGAATAAAAGACAATCTCTCTTATGAAGGTGAAAAGATATTTACGAGATATAAAGACGTTTCAAATGTCGAAATAAGCGTTTCACACTCTAAATTTACATACCAAAATATTGATTACGAGCTGAATGTAGAGGGCGACTACAATATTGAAAATGCGCTTCTGGTTATTGAAGCGGCAAAAAAGCTGAATATTTCCGAACAAAATATTAAAAAAGGTCTGTATGATTACAAACCGATAGAAAAACGCTGGGAAACAAGCGAGGTAAAGGGTTTTACTTTTATAAACGACAGTTATAACGCAAACCCCGAATCTATGAAGGCTGTTTTAAAAACTTTCCTGTCGGTTTATAAACCCCCGCTGGTGCTTGTTTTGGGAAATATGGGCGAGCTTGGTAAGGATGAAATTGCCTATCACAGGGAAATAGGCGAGTTTTTATGTGCATATAACGGGGTAAAACTTTTAACGGTGGGTAATCTGGCAAAATATATTCTAAGAAGCTCTACGCTTGAAGGGGTGGAGTTTGAAACAAATTTTGAATGTGCAAAATACATTATTGAAAACGTTGAAAAAGACTCGACAATTTTGCTGAAAGCTTCCCGCGCAATGAAATTTGAAGAAATAATCGAAATGGTAGGCAGATTATGATAATGATGAGTGTTGCGGCTTTAATAGCTCTGATATTGGCTCTGCTTCTCGGTGTGCCCTATCTTGAATTTATGAAAAAGAAAATGTACGGACAGTACATAAGAGAAGAAGTTGCACAGCTGCACGCGAAGAAAAACCAAACCCCCACAACGGGCGGAGTTTTTCTTGTGGTATCCGTTCTTGCCGCATCTTTAATTGCTCTTTTTATGGCGCAAGAAACAACAACCGGCGCGCTTATTGTTCTTATGACTCTTATATTTTACGCTTTTACGGGTTTTGAGGACGATATTAAAAAAATAAAAGCCCATCAGAATATGGGTTTATCGGCAAGAGGCAAACTGCTCCTGCAGATTGCGGTTTCCATGCTGCCTGCGTTTTATTTGATATTTTCGGGAAGAACCGAAGTAAGTTTTTTGAATTTTTCTATTGATTTAGGCTGGTTTTACCCCGTATTTGCAGTGTTTATGATTGTCGGTTCGTCAAATGCACTTAATTTAACGGACGGTTTAGACGGGCTTGCCGCGGGCTGTTCGGTTTTTGCGTTCGGTGCATGTGCAATTTTGTGCAAACTAAACGGACACATTGACCTTGCAATTATTTCTGCGGCGACATGTGCCGCGTGTCTCGGGTTTTTATACTTTAATAAAAATCCCGCAAAGATTTTTATGGGTGACACGGGGTCGCTTGCTCTGGGCGGCTTGCTTGCAACAATTGCAATTATGGGTAAATTTGAATTGTGGCTTATACCGATAGGTATACTTTTTATATGCGAAACACTCTCTGTTATGATACAGGTGGCAAGCTTCAGACTGACGGGTAAAAGAGTGTTTAAAATGAGCCCTGTTCACCACCATTTTGAGCTTTGCGGCTGGAAGGAAAAGAAAATAGTTTTTGTTTTTTCCTTAATTTCGGCGCTCGGCGGGGCAGTTGCAATTGTCGGTTTTTATATTCAAAAAATGTTTGGGAATTAAATTATGAAGGATAAAATTTTAATTGTTGGTTTTTCGCTCACCGGAATTGCCGCGGCTAAGTATTTGTCGGATTATTACAATGTATATTTAACCGAATCTGCCCAAAGGAAGGATGAGAACTCGGAAACTGCGGCAGAGCTTGAAAAACTCGGCGTAAAGCTGGAGTTCGGTTTGCACAGCGGTGAATTTATAAACGGAGCAAAATTTGCAATCATAAGCCCGTCCATAGCGCGCGATTCTGAAATTTTAAAAAAACTCGAACAAAATAATATTGAATATTTTTCGGATATTGAGTACGTTTTCAGGCACATTAAAAATCAAGACAAGCCCAAAATGATTGTTGTAACAGGTACAAACGGCAAGACTACAACAACGCTTCTTATGTCCCATATATTTTCAAAAGTATTTAATGCGCCCTGCTGCGGCAATGTCGGCACTTCGCCTTTTGACTGTCTTTATTCAAATCCCGATTACCTCGTAGTTGAGGCAAGTTCATACCAGCTGAACTACTCAAAAGAGCTGGCGCCAAAAATTGCCGTATTTTGCAACTTAACGCCGGATCACCTTTCGTGGCACGGGGGAATTGAAGGGTATTTTGAAGCAAAAGCCGCAATTTTCAGAAGAATGGATAAAAATTCAAATGCTATTTTAAATTTTGATGATGAGAGGGTAAGAAACCTTGCAAAAGATTTAAAATGCAGCGTTCATTTCTTTGCGCTCGATAAGTCCGAATTGGACTGCATTGATAATAATTGTTACGTTTATGACGGCGCAATTTATTACGGAGATGAAAAAATAACGGATATAAGCAAAGTGCCCATAGTCGGAAATCATAACCTGCAAAACGTTATGGCGTGCATTATTGCCGCAAAAGCGGAGAATATTGATACAGACACAATAAAAAGCGCAATAGAGTCTTTCAGCGCACCCGCGCACAGGTGTGAATTTATAAGAATGCTGGACGGGACAGCATACTACAATGACTCCAAAGCGACAAATCCTGAGGCTGCAATAGTTGCAATTAATTCGTTTGAGGGTAAAAAAACGGTGTTAATCGCGGGCGGCAGAGATAAAAATACCTCTTTGAGCGAATTTATCGAACTTGTAAAACAGCGAATTTCAAAAGTTGTGCTGATAGGCGAGGCAACAGAGAGATTTAGAGAAGAACTGTATGCAGAGGGGTATACAAACATTGTCCACGCTCAGTCGCTGGAGGAGGCAATTGATTTGGCAAGTCTGGATAAGCCTGATGTAGTGCTTCTCTCGCCTGCGTGTGCAAGTTTTGATATGTTTAAAAACTATGAGGAGAGAGGGGAGGCTTTCAGGCGCTATGTCCTATCAAAGAAGCAACTCGTATCACGATAGAGAATCCGGAAATAATTATATAATCTCTCAGCCTGATAACACTCTTGTGACGGTTGTAATTTTCCTTGTGGTAATAGGGATTATGGCGATATTTTCCGCAGGTTCGCCGCGTGCAATTGCAAACGGAGATAATCCGCTTATTTTTACTCTTAAGCAGCTGGCATGGCTTGTTGCGGGGGTTATAAGCGCGTCTTTTCTGTCAAGATACGATTATAAAAACTTAAAAGCCTGGGCATTGCCCTCGTGCGCTTTTGTGCTTATTTTGCTTTTGATGGTGCAGTTTTCGCCTCTGGGGTTAATGGTAAACGAAGCAAAAAGATGGCTTGCTATAGGGCCCTTGCAGTTTCAACCTTCTGAGCTTGCAAAGCCTGCAGTTGTTTTGGCTTTCGCCTCTTTGTTTTCATCCAACATAAATATACTGGATGAAAAGAAAATACCATTTTACGCACTTTTTGCCGCTATGTTATTTTTGATTTTAAAACAGCCGAACTTGTCTATGGTAATTTTGCTGTCTATGACAAGTGTTGTGTTGTATTTTGTTGCAGGCGGCAGAGTAAAAACAATAATTGCCGCATTCACCTGTGCAATACCTGTTTTGGCATTTTCAATATTAGGGTATCAAAAACAGCGTATTATTGTTTGGTTGGACCCTCAAAAAGACCCTCATAACGCAGGGTACAATATTATTCAATCCCTTGTTGCATTTGCAGGCGGCGGTTTTTTTGGGGTCGGATTTGGCAATTCAAAGCAAAAATTGTCTTGGCTGCCGGAGGGGCATACTGATTTTATTTTTGCGGTAATTGCGGAAGAATTTGGTTTTTTGGGCTGCTTTTTTATAATTTGTCTGTTTGCTATGTTTGCTTATCGCGGTTTTATAGTTGCAAAGCGTTGTCCTGATATGTTTGGCAAGTTGCTTGCGGTAGGCATAACTTTTTCAATATGTTTCCAAGCCTTAATGAATATCTCTGTTGCAAGCTCGTTTTTGCCCGCCACGGGTATACCTTTGCCGTTTATAAGTTACGGCGGCTCATCCTTGTTTGTTTCTCTTTGCATGTTTGGTGTATTGTTAAATATATCTAAAAAAAGAGTTCAAAGGATTAAACCCTATGCGCAATATTAAATATTTTATTACAGGCGGCGGTACAGGCGGACATATATACCCCTCAATTGCCGTTATTCGTGAGCTTGTTAAAACAGGTGTGGATAAGGACAATATTTTCTATTTGGGTAATAAAAAAAATCTGGAATATCAAATTGCGACAAATGAGGGCTTAAAATTTCTAAGCTACGATGTTTCAGGCATGCCAAGAAAAGTTTCATTTAAACTTGTTTTGTTTTTTATTAAGTTGTTTTTAGCAACGTTAGCTGCAATATTCTATACACTTAAATACAGGCCCGATGTGGTCTTTGCAACAGGCGGTTATGTTTGTGCGCCGATATTAATTTGTGCAAAAATTTTTAATATACCCTATGTTCTTCATGACTGTGATGCTCACCCCGGTGTTGTTTCAAGACTCTTTTCCTCGGGTGCTAGCGCTTTGTCTTTGGCGTTTGAGAGTGCAAAAGAATATACAAAATGTAAAAATGTATTTTGTTGCGGCAATCCTATAAGGGATGATTTTAAAACCTTGAGCAAGGATGAAGCAAAAAAAGCTCTCGGTATTGAGGCAAAATTTGTAATACTTATTATGGGCGGTTCTTTGGGCGCAAAGAAAATTAACGAGTCGGCATTTTTGGTTGTCGAAAAATATTCAAAAGATGAAGATGTTCAAATAATATGGCAAACGGGCAAGAAAAATTATGATGATATAAGAAAACGTTTCACACAAATGCCTAAAAATTTGTTATTGCGCCCTTACTTTGACAATATGGCATACGCCCTTATGGCGTCCGACGTTGCAATATCAAGGGCGGGTTCGCTTTCACTCAGCGAATTGTGTGCAGCGGGCCTTGCAAGTGTTCTTGTACCTTACCCTTATGCTGCGGCAGATCACCAGAGAATTAATGCCAAAAAAATGTGCGAACTCGGTGCGGCTGTGTATCTTGATGATGATGACTGCAGCGGGGAGAGCCTTTTGAGTGCGGTTGAGGAGTATATTTTAAATAAGGATAAGCTCCTTGGTGCTTCAAAATGTGCAAAAGCTAATGCAAAATATGACGGTGCAAAAAATATTGCCGAATTAATTAATCGGGCGGCGGAGGGTCGATAATGCAAAGCGCCCAAAGTGTTTTAACCTCCAAAAATAAGTTTCACGTTAACCTTGGCTTAACAAGGACGTATGAGGCGCTTGAGCGACTTAACAATCCGCAAAATGCGCTTAAATTCATTCATGTTGCGGGAACAAACGGCAAAGGCTCGGTTTGTGCGATGCTGAATGAAATTTTGTGCACACATTTTTTAAATACAAATGTTAAAGTCGGGCTTTTTACCAGCCCGCACCTTTTTTCATATCGTGAGCGGATAAAAATCAACGGCGAGGCTATTTTGCAGGAAAACCTCGATAAATATATAGAAATTGCTTCAAAATCCCAGAGTGAGCTTACGGAGTTTGAACTTTTGACGGTTGCCGCCATGAAATATTTTTGCGATGGCGGCGTTGATTATGTAATACTTGAAACGGGGCTTGGCGGAAGGTTTGACTCGACAAATGTGATTGAAAAGCCCTTGTGCAGCGTAATTACATCAATAGACTTTGACCACACCGCGCGCCTTGGCAATACGATTGATGAAATAGCCTATCAGAAGGCGGGAATTATAAAGAAAAACTGTCCGAGCGTTGTAAGTGCACACAACAAGGGTTTTAGCGTTATTAAATCCTGTGCGGATGAAGCAAATTCAGATTTATATTTGGCGGATGAGAATATAAAAGTGGAATTTGACGGCGAAAATAACTACGCTTACATTGCAGGCGAAAAATATGATTTTTCACTTTTGGGCGATTATCAGGCGCAAAATTTGGCGCTTGTCCTTTCGGCGCTTGAGTGTCTGCCTTTTAAGATTGACAAAAAAACACTTGCTGCCGCCCTAAAAAATGTCAGGTGGAAATTTCGATTAGAGTATGATAAAGAAAAAAAAATGCTCATAGACGGCGCCCACAACCCTTCAGGGGTCTTTGTTTTGAGGAATTTTCTCGATAAGTATTTTAAAAATGAAAAGAAAACTTTTGTTTTCGGTTGTTTAAATAATAAAGATTATAAAAAAATGCTCGAAATATTGCTAAATGAGGATGATGAGCTTTATTTTTACGAGTTTGACTACCCTTGCGCGCTAAAATACGAACAGCTGCCGCATGAAATAAAAAACAGGGCGCAAAAAACTTGCGACCCTTGTAAAATTTTAGATGAAACGCAAAACCTTAAAATCGTCTGCGGTTCGCTTTATATGCTCGGCAGGCTATTTAATGCCGGTTGAGCCAAATCCGCCCTCCTGACGTTGAGTCTTTGAAAGTTCTTCTACGACTTCAATTTGTGCTTTTGATACGGGCGCAACAAGCATCTGTGCTATTCTGTCGCCCCTGTGTATGCTAAATTCCGCGTTTGACAGGTTTATAAGCCCCACACAGACCTCGCCCCTGTAATCTTCGTCAATAGTTCCGACACAATTAGACAAACTGATTCCGCTTTTTATTGCAAGACCGCTTCTGGGACGTATTTGCGCCTCGTAATTATGCGGAAGTTCTATTTTAATTCCCGTGGGTACAAGCGCTCTTTCAAGCGGTTTTAGCACGATTGTTGTGTCGTTTGCCGCATATAAATCCATTGCAGCAGCCCCCGGTGTTTGATACTCGGGCAATTCAAAGCAATGAGGCAGTTTTTGTACTTTTAGCGTAATTTTCTCCGTCATTTTTACTTTCTCCACAATTAATTTCGTATAAATATCTCAGCCCTTCAAGGGTCAAATTCGGGTTAATGTAGTCAAAGTCGCGCTCCATATCATTGAACAGTACGGATGAATAGCCGCCCGTTGCAATAACTGTCGCTCTCTGTCCCAATTCTTTTTCACAGGCTTTTATCATGCCCTCTATCATTGCGGCATGACCCCTTACAATGCCCGATAACATGGCACTTATCGTATCTTTTCCGATTGCATCTTTCGGGGCTTCAATTTTAAGTTTCGGTAATTTTGACGTAAACTGACTGAGTGATTTTGCCTGAATTTTAAGCCCCGGGGCGATTAAGCCGCCGATAAAATTTCTGTCTTTATCAACAATGTCAAAACTTGTCGCCGTCCCGAGATCAATAACTATCGCGGGCAATTTGTAGTAAACTGCTGCGGCGGAGGCGTTTGCAAGTCTGTCCGCACCTGCTTCTTTGGGTTGTTTTAAATCTATCTTTACAGGCAGTTTTGCCTTGTGTGACAGTATAAAAGGGCTGATGTTTAAATATTTTTCAAGCGCTTTTTTGTAGGTTTCACTCAGCGGCGCGACCACGCTTGAAATTATGGCGCTGTCTATATGCGGCGCAATATTTGAATTTTGCAGTAACGAAAGTATCAAAATGCCGTATTCATCCTCAAAACGGCTAATATCCGAGGATATGTTCCAGCTTTTTTCAAGCTTGTTGTCATCCCCGAATACACCTAAATTTGTGTTTGTATTTCCGATATCTATTACCAGTAGCATAGTTTTAATCTACCACAAAAACATTCGGGGTGTTTAAATTTATTTTTATTAAGTTTTGTTAATTTAATATATATTATTTTGGCAATTTTATATAAAAAGTATTTTTTATATATATACAAACACAAGATTGAGGATTTTAGAAGATGTTAAACCTTTTGTTACAAATGTTGAATTATGTGGATTTAAGAAGTACATGGCAGGCTCAGGCAATGGAAGACAGCCAAATGCTTCAAACTCAGCAGACGATGTCTTCTAACCAGCAAGCTGAAATTATGCGCCAACAGGCGGCTGAGGAACAAATGGTTCAGATGGAGATTGATTCTTCCGAGGACCTTTCAACCGAGGAATATACTCAGGCGCTGCAAAAACTCAGCCAAATTGCGGATAAATTTGATACTATGATGAGAAACCTGCTTGCCGAAAACGAAGCAAAGGAAAGCTTAATACAACAGAGAATATCGGCAAGAGAACCTAAATTACAAGCGGTTAACGCGGATATTGAAGGTTTGCAGGAAACACTGGATAAACGAACGGAAGAACAGTTTACATATATGCAAGATTAAAATTAACGCCTCAAATGAGGCGTTTTTTGTAAAGTATTGTAACAATTATACTAAAATATACCCTCATGTTGCATCAAAACTTCTTCAGAAGTTTTATTATAGTGGATGACAGGCAAAAGAGGTTTTGTATGGAAGTTGCCAAAATTATTGATGTTGGTAAAAATTTTTACTCGGGTGCAAAAACAGCCTTAGGCTGCGCGCGTGAACTGGCGCAAGAGTCCTTTAAAAATCCGGTAGTACGGGCAAATGCCAAAAATGCCCTGCCTCTTGCAATTTTAAGTGCCGGTGCTTTTAGCACCTTTTCTCTGCTTCCAAACAGAAAAGGCGACGGCAAACAGGGTAAACTTGAGAGAACAAGCGGCAAATTAGCCTCTATTGCTTTTGCTGTTGCAGGTTTTAAAAAGTTTTTCAATGTTCCCACAATGAAACTCAAAGAACTTTCTATCCTGCTTAAGAAAATGAAATTTAAAGATGCGCTTGAGATTTTAAAAACAAATAAAGAAAATATTGTCATCTACGCGCTTATGGTCGCGGGAGTAAGGGTTGTTACGGACCTTGTGACAAAGGGTTTGGACGATAAAGTTATCGAAGAATTTCAACCTCAAAAATTGGGCGACTAAATTTATTAATTTTTATTAAATTTATTAAAGTTTTTTTCTTTTCTGCCGATAACGACCTTGTATACTTGAGGTTAGTTATGTCGCTAAATATGGAGAATGAACTATTCTTAAATAATATTGATGATCTTCTGCAAACAAATCATTCCAAAAACGCACACACCGTTTTGCTTGTAGATGACGAGGTAAATAATTTGCAGCTCTTAAAACGAACCCTTCGCGGCAAGTATAACATATTGACCGCGACAAACGGAAAAGAGGGGCTTGATGTTTTGCGAAACAATGTAGACAGAGTGTCGCTTATAGTTTCTGACCATAAGATGCCTGTTATGGAAGGTACGGAGTTTTTGGAAAAAGCAAATGAAATCTCGCCCGATGTGATAAAAATTCTTTTAACAGGCTTCAGTGACATTGAAATACTGATGGATGCGGTCAATAAATGTAATCTTTTTCAGTACATGTTAAAACCTTTTGATCCTCAGGAGCTGCAGCAGGTCATAGAAAACGGGCTGGATAAATTTGACCTTGCAAGTTCAAAATCGGCAATATTGACGGATTTAAGAGAATTATTTTATAAAACGATTAAGTCAATATCCTCGGCGCTTGATGCAAAAGACCCCTATACTCACGGGCATTCACTGCGTGTGACTTTGTATTCTTTAATCCTTGCAAAAGAACTGGGACTTGACGACAACACGCTTGAGGAAATCGAAATGGCGGGTCTTTTGCACGATATAGGCAAAATCGCCATTCCCCAGAGCATTTTGTGCAAACCCGGAAAATTAACGGATGAAGAATTTGCAATTATGAAATCCCATCCGGAAAACTCCGAAAAACTGATTTCAAGTATTAAAAAGCTTAACGGAATAAGCAACTGGCTCAAGGCTCACCATGAAAAGTGGGACGGAAGCGGCTATCCCGAACATTTAAAAGGGGAAGAAATTCCGCTTTCGGCAAGAATTATTGCTCTTGCAGATACTTACGATGCCATGACCTCTACGCGCTCATACAGAAAAGCGCTCGAGCATGAAGTTGCGATTGAGGAGATAAAAAAATGTGCGGGTACGCAATTTGACCCTAATTTAGCAGAGCTTTTTATCAGACTTGGCGACACAATAAAAGCGGCGAAAGAAAATCCCGAAGAATACTACGAAAAGTACAGCTATCTTCAAAAGGAAATTAATTCGCATATTGCCTGATTAAAGAGCCGTGCTCGTCTGTTCCGCCCGTTATTATAAGGTTGTATTTAAGGGCGATATCTTTAATTTTCTTTCTTGAATGAAATTTTATAATCCCTCTGTGGCGTTTGTAGGGGTAATATACTTCAATGCCGTCCAGCCCGAGGTTTTTAAGGCTTTTTGTGTAAGCATCCAGATTTATTACCCAGCAGCAGCACGGGTGCGCGAACACAGCTATTCCGCCGGCGTTGTGTATGGCATCTATTACTTTTTTCGGGTGGCGGGATTTAAACAGTCTTACAATATCGTACTGTGTTTCTTTTTTGGATTTTGCGCATATGTCTAAAATATCAGGGTGGTTAGGGTCTATTCCGTACCCCAGAATATGCAGGAGAGAGCCTTTGTAAAAGCAGTCAAATTCTACGCCCGTTATTAAAAAATCGTAATCTTTGATGTTAAAACCCCTCCAGCCTTCAACGCTGTTGTGGTCTACAATTGACATATGTTCAAGCTTTAAAAGTTTACCTTGTTCAACAAGGCTCTCAAATTCACAGCTGTGACTTGATTGAATTTATTCTATCCTTAACATTCATTAATATTATTGCTTTTATCCTTTTCAATCTGATAAAGTATATAATAACATAAATTTAAAGGAGTGTGACGTGGATAGTAAGTATTTGTTTTTCAATATTATAATGGACTCTTTCGTATTTTTTGCAAAGAATTTTCGGGTTTTGTTTAAAACAATGTTTCCTTCGGTGTTTTTGCAGCTTTTAGGAAGTGTTTTGGCTATTGCCCCGGGGTATTATATAACTCAGGTTTTAGGGTTGAGAGATGATGCGCTTTTGCCTTATATACCCTATATTTTGCTATCACTTACGGTCGGCACGATTGTAGTGTGTGCGGGCGTCTATAAGTATATAATGCTTATGCCCTGCTACTGTCTTGCATGTGATGATTACGATAAGAATTTAGGTTTTAACTATGAAATATATAAAAATAAACTGGCAAAAAGAAAAGCGCAGTATATTAAAACGCTATTGTGGACTGCGCTGCCGGGTGTGATTATCTTTACTTCGCACTTTTTGTTAAATATTGTTTGTCTGCTAAGCATTACCGCAATCGCAATGACGGTAATACAAATCCTTATTTTAGTATATATCTTGATTTATGTTATATATTCCGTAAAAATTTCTCTTGTGTCTCAGGTTTTTGTATTTGAGCCTGATAAATCTCCCAGAGAAGCTTTTGGGGCATCTTTAAAATATATGCGCGGTAAAAATGCGTTTTTTGCCTTCGGATTGCTGGTTGCCCTGTGTATTATTTCGTCATTGGGCTTTAAAGCTTTGGCATATCTTGCCGCAATAATTTGCGGCCTTTTAAATGCACCCGTGTATGCAGTTGGTCCCATAGATTTTATATTGGGTATTGCAACATTGTTATTGCTCCCGCTTTACATGTATGTTTTTACAATGATGTATAAAAGAATAACTAAAGTATAAAATAAACTTAAAACCGCCCTGCATTTAGGGCGGTTTATTCTTTTTGAGATTCTTCTTCCGATATTACAAGGTCTTTTTTGTTTTTCTTTTTTTCGGGTTTTGGTTTTGCTTTTTTTCTTTTTCCTATACTCGCCGCGTTAAGTGTTGCAAGCGAGTCAAGCGAAGCACGAAGAACTGCGGAGCGATCCACATAGGGTTCCTGTTTGAAGTTTTCATCTTCTTCAAATGCTTGACCCTGGGCAAAATATTCGCCGCCCTGTCCGTTTTTTTCATCCGAAGTTTTTGCCGCGGTTCCCGAAATGTCGCCTGATTTAAAGTTAAAACTGCCGCCTATTCCAAAGAAACCTGCAGAACGGTTATCGACCATAGATTATGTTCCTTATACCTCGTTTTAAGCGATTATATCATTTTTCAAAACACGAAACAACGAAATAACACTTTTTCATACAAAACATGTAGAAAAAATTTTTTGCGCAAAAATATAAATTTTTTTGTTTTTATGTATATAATATTTATGAAAATGAAAAACTACGGCGATAAAAATTTAATAAGTTTTAAAGAAGAAGCATTTGATACTCAAAAGGGCGCATATGCTCCGCTTGTCGATGCAATGAGAAGGTATAAAGAAAATCCCTGCACGGGCTTTCATATTCCAGGGCACAACAGAGGACAGGGTGTTTATGATGATTTTGCTTCTCTAATAGGTGTTAATGCCCTAAACATCGATACGACGGATGAATTTGATAATTTAGGTACGCTTTTTCCCTCAACAGGCGTTATAGATGAGGCTCAAAGGCTTGCAGCAGAGGCTTTCGGCTCAAAAAGAACATTCTTTTTAACCGGCGGCTCGACAATTGCCAATCTGGCGCTTGCTTTTGCGCTCACAAAACCGGATGATAAAATTGCAATCGGAAGAAATTGCCACCGCTCGGTGCTCTCGGGCATGATTATATCGGGCGCAAATCCGAATTGGATAATGCCCAAAAAACTTGATGACTGGGCAATATACGGTTCTTTAGATGCGATAAGTTTAAGGAAATGCCTTGAAAACAATTCCGATGTTTCACTTGTGTGGGTTACAAACCCGACTTATGAGGGTGTAGTATCTGACATAGAGGCGATTTCGCACGTTTGCCATGAGTTTGACGTACCTCTGATTGTTGATGAGGCACATGGATGTCTGTGGAATTTTTCCGATATTCTTCCAAAATCCGCCCTTAAATGCGGAGCGGATGCGGTTGTTCATTCCCTGCACAAAACGGGCGGCTCAATGACGCAGAGTTCCATGCTTCATATTTCAAAAAATTCAAAGTTTGATATCCATAAAGTCGAACATGCCCTAAAACTTTTACATACAACAAGCCCGTCCCTTCTTCTTTTAACAAGCTTAGACGCCGCAAGGGCTTATCTGTCCTCATCTAAAGGCGCACAAGCAATAAATAACGCCATTGATAACGCTCTTTACTTTAGAAGTGAAGCTGCAAAGATAGACGGTGTCAGGGTTTTAAATTCCAAAAGTAATGTAAGATTTGATATTACAAAAATATTTTTAAAAGTGGACGGTTTGAGCGGAAAGCGCCTCGAGAGTATTTTGGAGCTTGATTTTCAAATCGAGATTGAAAGTGCTTCGGATGAGGGTATTTTGATACTTTCAAACATCGGCAACACAAAAGAAGAATTTGACGTACTTTTAGCGGCATTAAGAAAAATTGCCGTTTCAAATTATCCAGATTTAGCTTATCTTGAAGGTATAAAATTTATGCCTCTAACCGCACCGAAAGTAGTTATGAGCCCGAGAGAAGCTTATTTTTCAAAGAAAGAGCGCATTAAAAAAGAAGATGCAATAGGCAGAGTTTGTGCCGAGGTAATTGCACTTTGCCCTCCGGGGATTTCGGTTCTTTTACCGGGCGAGTTGATAAGTGAAGAACACTTGCCTTATTTAAGCGACTTTAGCGAGATAGATGTGCTTGTAAAATAAAAAGTCCGGATTGCTGATTCATCCGGACCGGTTAAAAAAGTTGGAATGTAAACTGTTTACTAGCCTCTTCCAAGATACACAAGGGTTTGTAAAATACTGTTTGCGGTGTCAAATACTCTTGAATTTGCTTCGATACCGCGCTGAGCCATAATCATATTCGAGAATTGTCTTGACAGGTCAACGTTTGAAGCTTCAAGCCCTCCTGATACCACGGCTCCGATACCGTTATCATTGCCGCATGAGAAAATTACATCACCCGTATCGGGGCCTGTGCTGTAAAGGTTGTTGCCCTGGCCGACAAGTCCTTCGTAGTTTCTGACCGTTGCACACTGAATTTGAAGATTTTCCGGAACCAACACGGCAGGATGTGCCGTAACGTCATTTGGGCCGAGAATTTCAACTCCTGATGCGGTAGTGTATTTAAAAAGTCTTGAACCGTCATCGGGGTCTTCCCAAACCGTTATTGAATCCCCGTTATCGTATGTTGCGGTTATAATACCGTTGCTTCCGACAGACATGCTTTTAAATATCATCGCATCTTTACTGCCATCACCGGGGTTAATATCTACTTTGTAGTCAATTGTTTTTGAAGTATATTCGCCTGTTCCATCCGCCTGAAGTGCGATGTCTGTTTGATCAACAAAGTTTGATGAACCCGAGGTAAATCTTATTTTTTCTACATTGCCTGCCGTTTTGAAGGTTATTGCGCCGTCAACAAGTTCACAAGTTATATTTTGACCCGCTAAATCCGCATTAATCTCATTTATCATATTTTGTACAGTGCCTGTGCCTGAAATTGAAACTTCAATAGGTGTTTGTTCAACTCCGCCTACTGTAGGTGTTATTGTAAATGTTCCGGCTGTTATAGCTCCGTCTGTGCCGTTAAGTTGTGATACATCTTTGTTTGCAAGAATACCTTGCGGTTGAGCATAGGCTCCCGCTCTAATTGTTTGAGGGATGTATATGGGTACCTCAGTTGCGCTCATAGAGTAGTCAGAGTTTGTACCCAGAACTTTATAGCCCATAGATGTCACAAGGTTGCCGTTTGCATCAAGGTCAAAACTGCCGTCACGGGTCAAGAATATGCTTCCTTCCGCGTCCATAACAGTAAAGAAGCCATTACCCTGAAGCGCAAGGTCTGTATCCCTGCCTGTTGTGTTTATGTTATTTGCCGCCCAGTTACGCGAAATACCCGCAACAGTTGTACCAACACCTATTTGAAACGGGTTTGTACCGCCGAGGTTGCCTGTGGGTGCACTTCCCGTTGTTCGTGTTTGATACCATACATCTTTAAAAGTCATTTGTGATTCTTTAAATGCTGTGGTATTTAAGTTTGCAATGTTATCCGCAACTACATTTATGTGCAGCTGGTTTGCGTTAATGCCTGACATTGCCGTGTACATCGCTTGTGACATTTAGTTTTTTCTCCTCCCTTGATTTTATTTTGTTAATTCACTAAACAAGTCGCCGATATATGAAAATGCTGCCGCAGTTTTTGATACTGTTGCGGCGCTGCTGAATACGCTTTTTGCTTTTTCGGCAATTGAGTTATCGCTGCTTGCGCTTTTATCCGTGCTATCCTGTGTAACCTCAACCGCTTCCGTTTGGCTGCTACTGTCTTCGCTTGAAGATGAGCTGCTGCTGCCCGACGGTTCTCTTGCGCTTAGAATAAGCCCTGCGGGGTATTCTTTGCCGTCAATTTTTATTGCGCAGCCGTTCTGATAAAATACTGCTTCTTCAACAACACCCGTTATTGTTGCCTCCGGATCATCGGGATCCATAAGCGTTACCTCTTTTCCGATTAAATCCATGCCTTGCGTTAAGCCGCTGTTAGCTTCGATTGTTTCTGTTAATTGGGTGAGCTGTTCGAGCTGTGTAAATTGTGCCTGTTGAGCCAAGAAATCCTGATTGCTCATAGGATCCAGCGGGTCTTGGTATTTAAGCTGTTCCAGCATAAGTTTTAAAAACATATCCTGGTCAAGCTCATTGCTTGTTCCTTCTGTTTTTGCTTTCAGGGCTTCCTGCTGCGAAGTCCAGTTTTGCATGTTTGTAATTTCACTTATAATGCTTGATGACATTACATCTCCTTATGGTTTTTAAAGATTGTAACTGATTTTGCCTCTCAGTGTGTTTATACTCGCCGTTGCACTGTGATGAGCGTTTTCAAAGTCGGCATTTTCTATTATGTTTGATTGATTAAATTTGAAATTTTCGCTTCCCTGCTGCTTATTTTGGCTGTTTTGACCGTTATTTCCGCTGTTTGCGCCGCTTTGATTTTGTTCGCGGTTATCGTTTCCGCTTCCGTAGCCGTTATTGTTAAGACCTGTTTGCGAGTTTTGTTCTACGGTTTTAATTTGTACGCTTTGAACGTTTATACCCTGAGATACCAACTGCTGTTTTAAAATATCAAGATTTTTGTCAAGGAGCTCTTTGACCTGCGAATTTTGAGCAATGATATTTGTTGATATTCCGTTTGCATTTGATAAAAGCTCAATTGTTACCCTGCCAAGGTCATTTGGACGAAGGGTCATTGTGATTTTTGTACTTGAGCCGTCTTTTAACTGTTCAAATTTTGAGCCGATTTGGTTTAATATGTCATTTGCATTAAGCTCTTTTGTAAGCCCTTCCATACGTATTCGGGAATTAGTATTATTAGCGGGTTTAATTGTTTTATCAAAAGCAAAAGTTACGGGTGTTGTTGAATCGGAATCGGCATTTTCAATCTGGAGTTTTATAACTTCATCCTGTGCGGTTGTAAAACTTTGATTGTTTGAACTTGTAGAAGTTTGAGAAGATGACACTTCGTCGACCTGAACATTCATTTCATCGAGTATTTCCTGTTCAATGTCGATTTTTTCGCCGTTTTCAACGCTTTGAGTTTCTCTAACCTGTGATGACACATTTACAGCGGATTGGGAAGCGGATGCATTTTGTGTTGTATTTTTGTCTGCTGTTTCCTTTTTTACACTTTCTTTTTGTGTGAGATTATCCTGAACATTAAGTTCCAGCCCTCTGCTCGGGTTTGCGTTTTCTTCTTCGAGTTTTATTTGTGAACCCGCTTTAAATGCGCTTGCCTCAATGTCCTTTGCTAACTGTTTTAAGTCTTTTTGAAGCTCGGCTACGGCAAGGTCTGCGGGGTTCTGGCTTAACAGATTGTTTAGTGTGTCGGAAAGCATTTGTTTTGTTTCTTCGCTTACGACAATTTCATTGTTGTTTATTTTGGTTTGAATTTCTTCAAGTGCACTCTTTAGTGCTTCGACATCTTCAAGGTTTAATTGTCCGTCGAGTGATGTTTCGATTAAATTGTTGATTTTATTTACAGCCTCCTGAATGACTTCATTACTGTCAAGAACTTTTGTATTTGTACCCTGTGCCGTTTCTTCGATATATTCTTTTACACCATGGGCTTTAACTTCATCAAGTGTCTTTTTGTCATCTTTTTGTGCGGATGTGTTTGTTTCGTTTTTGTTGTCATTCGTACTTTGGGCGTTTTTGTTATCGTTTCGGCTCTGTTCGCTCTGCGCGAATTTATCCGTTTCTTCGCTTCTTTTACCGGCTGTATCTTTAACTTCGTTTGTATCCGCTGTATTTTGCCTTTGGGTTTGTGTTTCTCTTAGGCCCCTTCTGTCTGCGTTTTGGCGGTAGTTTCTTTCAACGCTGCCGTTGTAGTTTTTATCAGTACCGTTTAGAACTTTTAAGAAATCCTGTCCTTTGCTTATAAGGTTTTCCGTGTTGCAGTTTTGACTTAATAAAGTTAAGTCGTCCGTTGGCTGGGTATTTGCGGTATTTGTAAGTATGGCTAAATTTTGCATTTATACAACTTTCTTTTGTCTTGCGCTTGTTATATCGTCCATTTCTTTGATTTGATTTTGTTCGTATTCAAACATAAAGTTTTTATACTGTTTTTCTTTTAGTTTTTCGAGAATTTTTACCTCTTTGTACGCTGCTGCAACCACGTTTTTTTGTTCGTTCAGTTCGTTTTGCGTTCTTTTAATTATTTCAAACTGCATTTTAATATCATCAGACATTTGCTTCAGGTAGTTTTTGGCGCTTATTGTAAACTGAATATCAAGAACCTGATTGTCAAGCGCGTTGTTTAACTCTTTTTCCAGACTCTCCTTTTTTTTGTTCATCTCAAGCAAAATGTCTTTTTGCTCCTCAAGTTTTGCAATAATTTCGGCAAGTCTGTGCCTCTCATCCTCAAGTTTTCTCTCCCTTATGTTAAGGATGCTCTGCAGCTTAAACGTAAACCTCCTCAAAATTTTTTCCTCTTATACCAAGTTTGATACTAAAAGGATACTCCATCGGGGGTTATGGTTCATCGTCCAAAATATGGAAAAGATTTAGCGGGAGCGGAAAAAAATACATCAAACTAATGATTGCTGGTGTAGAAAAGGAAGCCTATCAATAAATCCGCAAAAAGAAGGTAAATTGTGCAAAGTATAGCCGATTTTGTGGTGGATTCGCCGACGTTTTTGGCGCCTCCCGTGGTGTTGTAGCCGACTGTTGCACATACTGTTGAAATTATTGCACCGAACAAAAAACCTTTCAGAAGGCTTACGTAAATATCTTTTGTATTAAGCATAAGCCAGACGGAGTTAAAATAGCGGTTCGGGTGCAGCCCGACGGAAAAGTATGCGACAATCATTCCGCCCAAAATACCTATAAATTCCGCAAGAACAACAACACAGGTAACGCTCAGCGCTCCCGCAATAATTCTCGGGGCAAAGTAGTAGCCGATGGGGTCAACGTGCAATACCTTCATGGCATCAACCTGTGATGTTACTTTCATATTGGCTATTTGCGCGGTTATTGCCGTGCCTGCGCGTGCCCCTATTGCAAGGGCGGCAAAGCCGGGAGCAATTTCCCTTATGAGCGCGATAGCAAGAAAGCCGCCGATGTAGCTGTCTGCGCCTGACATTAAAAATTGGTTTGACACTTGAAGCGCAATAACCGAAGCTGCGATAAAAACTATCATAAGCGATATGCCAAGCGAATCAAAACCTATTTGCGCTGCTTGCGAAATTACACTTCTGAGGGCTACATTGCCTCCAAAAGTGTATTTCATAGCACTTATAAAATTTTGGACACACTGCCCTAAAAAATTTATACCTAAATTATTCATAAACGGGCGTGCACCATTTTTTGTATTTTTCAACTTTGCCGCGTACGATATCGTAGTACAGATTAGCAATAGCCGCGGTCTTTTCGCCTGTTTTGCCGTTTCCTATGATACGGTTGTCAATCGAGCCGATTGGTGCGATTTGAGCGCCCGTTCCGCAGAAGAAAGCTTCATCTGCCGTATAGAGTTCCGTTCTGTCGATTTCTCTTTCACATACTTTTAAACCAAGCTCTTCTTTTGCTATTTCAAGAATTGTATTTCTTGTAACGCCTACCAGAATGTTGCTTGTGGTTTGCGTTGTAACAAGAGTGTCACCTTCAACAATAAAGAAATTCATAGCGGAGCCTTCTGCAACATGGCCTGAGGCAGAAAGCGAGATACACTCATCAAAGCCTGCAAGTTTGGCATCTGTTATCATAAGGGCTGTGTTTGCATAAGCTCCGGATACTTTTGCACGCGGCGGAATAGTGTTGTCCTCAAGCCTGTTCCAGTTTGAAATGCAGACTTTCAGCATTTTTTCTTCGCCAAAGTAATTGCCGAGTTTGATTGTGAAAATTAACACGGAATCTGTGTTATCGATAAGCGTGGGACCGATTTTAAGTGCGCTTTTGTACACTTCGGGTCTGATGTAGCAGTCCTCGTGATAGTTGTTTCTCTTTAATAAATCTTTTGTAATTTGCATATACTCTTCAAGCGTGTGCTTAGGGTCCATATGCATAATTTTGCAGCTGTTTAAAAGTCTTTGAAAATGCTCTTTCATACGAAAAGCATAAACCTGATCTTCCTGTTCGTTGTAGTATCCTCTGATACCTTCAAAAACTGATGTGCCATATAAAAAAGCGTGGGTTCTGACAGGAATCATTGCTTCGTCTGATGGTACATACTTGCCGTCCATGTAGTAAAACTCTTGGCTCATTTTGTTCCTCCAAAATTATTTTATGTACCTGTTAATTATCGCAAAATATTGTAAAAAAAGCTAGATTTTTATAATATTTTTATATAAAATGTAGCAATGTTAATAATAAATTTCATTTTATTTTCATTATTTGTCTACATACTAACTTATTCGATATACACACTTACGCTTAATTTAAAAGCTTTCGGCGCGCGCGAGTTTCTCTCGGATACAAAAGCGCTGCTTGATTCGACCGACGTATTAAACAACATCTGTGTAATAATCTGGGCGGATACCGGAAGCAAAAGACTTTACGAACTCTTAAAAACCCTTGATAATCAAACCTTCCAAAAACAAAACTACGAAGTCCACGTAGTTTTTAAAAAAGATAAAGAAAACTTCTCAATCCCCGAGTTTGCCTACGGCGCGCAAATCCACATAATAGAAAACCCCGAGTACTTTTCAAAAGACAAATCCCTGTCTTTGATAGTTCAAAAGCTAGTCGCCGAAAACAAATTCAGCACATTTGCATTTTTGGGCGCAGACAGAATGGTAGATGAAAACTATCTTTCATATGTAAATAAAACGGTTTATTCTTCCTGTGTTTTAAGCGGCTCACTCAGTGTGTCCTGCCGCGAGGACGATTTTTTAAAACAGCTCAAATGCCGTGTCCTGCGCGCTTATCTGAAATACCAGAACAAAGTTCAAAACATCGTAAGGGCAATGTTTGATATGCCCGTTATAATCGACAGCCAAAACTGTGTAATAAGTTCGGACGTTCTTGAAAAAACAGGCAGAGTCTGTTTTGAAACAAAAAACAGCGAGATGAAATTTTCCCTTTTCCTTGCCTCAAATGCTATCCGTCCGATTTTTTCCCCGTTTTTAAAAACTTCCGTCGATGTGGATAATTACGATGCCTCCTGTGCAACTGCGGCACAGCGGATAGTCATGTTTAAATACTATTTTCCCAGAATGTTTGCAAAACCCTGGAACTTTAAAGAATTTGTTTTCTTTGTCCTAAAGCCCGACACCCTCGGTGTCATTATCTCCTACATTGTTTTGCTGCTGTGTATACTGCGCTACTTTACCCCGTTAGAGTTCAAATTTGCCCTGCACCTCGGTGCCCTTCTTATTTTTAATTTTATCCTCGGCGCATTTGCGGCAAGATTATCCCTTAAGGAGATATTCTACCTGTCGCTCTACCCCGCCTGCATTTTCTGGCAGAGAGCAAAAATATTTATGCGGCAAATTTCTCTGATATGGATTGAAAACAAAAACCATGAGGACGAAAACGTCAACTCCGCGGCGATTAACGCTGTTGTTTTTGACGGCAAAAAAGACGAGCTGTGTAAACTTTTGCTTGTTTCTGAGGATGGAATGCGAAAAGTTGTCTTTGAACACAACAACAGGCACATAACCTCGGATTCCTTCATCAGAATGTACGATGCGATGAGTGATATGGTAAACAAACTCAAATCAAAAGGTCTTACCCTTAAAATCTGCCAGACCTGCGGAAATTTTTGCTCGGTGCCCGATGGAACGGTCGATGTCCTGAAAGGCGAATGCAGAGCCTTGTCCCCCGACGATACAATACAACAAACCCTTATATGGAACAGCTGTCCCAACTATTTAAACTCGGAAATCAAAGGAATTATTGACAACATAACACACAGACGCGAATAATTTTAATTTTAATAAAAAATACGCCCCGGGTGTATATTCGACGGGGCGTATAAATATGTGCAAAACTTGTTATTTCAACATTCCAAGTTCTTTGTAGTTTCTTGCATATTCTCTGTTGAGCGAGTTCCTTTGAGATACGGAAGCAACTATGTTTCTTACCGTTGCAACCATTTCAATTTGAGTGTCAAGTTTATTTACCGCGGAACCTACGCCCACAGCGCTTGCGCCTGCTGCAAAAGCAAGAGGTGTTGTTTGCGCGCTAATGCCTGATGCGCTCATAATCGGAATTGAAACATGGCGTGATAATTCAAGAGTGTTGCCGATTGTTGCTTGTGCCGTTTCAAGGAGCGCTTTTGCACCGACGTTCTTAACGCCCTGCGGTTTCATGCCTTCCGTTTGAATTAAGTCTACACCGAGTAATTCAAGTTTTTTAGCAAGTTCAATCTGGTCTTTGATGTCAACGTTTCCGGGAACCGTTACGCAAACAAACGTATTTTTGCCTTCAAGCAGGCTCATTGTTTCAAGTGTAATTTCATAAACAACATCCGTGCTAAAGCTTTCGCCTTTGGCATACAATGCGTCAAAGTTGCCGATTTCTACCGCGTCAGCGCCCCATTTTACCGCTTGGGCAAGTTTAAAGGGGTGAATTGACGAAACAAATATCGGTAAATTGGTGTTTTTTACCGCAACGTCAAAAACCGCTTTGTCGCAGGCAACGTCAACCGCGCTTGCAAGACCCATTTGAGCCGCACTTACAACTTTTTTTACATTTTCGAGATTATAGTTATCAATTCCTGAAATAATCTTAATTGCTCTTTTCTCTCTCAAATGTCTTTTGAAAACTTCAATACTTCTCATGTTTCTTCCTTTCCTAAAATTTACAAGAATTGTACCACAACTATGTCAAGTTGGGCAATGTGTAAATGAACTTCCCGCTGTATATTCTCTATTATCCCCTATATGATAACGGAGTGGTCTATACATGTTTAAAAAAACTTTTTCTGCAATTTTATTGCCTGTTTTTTTTGTTTTATTAAGTAATGTTAACATTCCCTGCCTTGCTTCAAACACTGCCCGCTCAGAGGTAGAAAGCGCAAGTATCAGCGTTTATGAAAGGATTACACCCTCAATAGTCGCAATTGATGCCGATTTGGAACAGGGTATCTCATCAGGCACGGGCTGTATTATCGACCCGTCGGGCGTTATCCTTACAAGCTCCCATGTTATTAACCAATCTAAAAACATAGAAGTCACTACCCAGAGCGGCAAAACCTACAAGGCTACCGTTTTTGCCGTTTTAAAAGATAAAAACGATCTTGCGCTTATAAAAATTACCCCGAAAGAAAAACTCCCCACAATACGCCTCGGCGATTCGGAAACGGTTAAAGTGGGTCAGAGAGTCCTTGCGATAGGAAACCCCTTCGGTTTTAGAGGAACACTCACAACGGGCATAATCTCGCGAATTGACTATGACAGAAAAAAACTGCAGACAGATGCCGCAATTAACCCGGGCTGCTCGGGCGGACCGCTTTTAAATCTTGACGGCGAAGTAATCGGGATTAATCAATCAATCTATAATCCTGATAATAACCGCTCAAATATCGGAATTGGTTTTGCTGTGCCTGTAAACTACGCTAAAGAATTTATTACTCTTGCAAAAACAACGGGGAAATTTCGTTAATACAAATTTTTTCTTATACTTTTTATAACATCTCTGTAAATTTTTAATTCTCGATTGTCCGACTCGTCTAAAATCTGGTTAATGTCGTCTTTAATGGGGTTTATCTTCTTTCCTTCCTCAAAATCCGAAAGACTTATGTTAAGCGTGCGTAAAATTTTTATGAAGTTTTCTAAAGACGGATAATGCAGCCCTGCCTCTATTCTTGACAGCTGTTTTTCGTGGATTCCGACTTTTTCTGCAAGCTCAAATTGTGTTAAGTTCATGCGCTTTCTCTGTAATTTAATTTTTTGACCAATAAATTTTTTGTCCTCGGCTATCATTTTTGAATACCCCTTGTTGCCCCAATTACAGCATAGAGTGCGGGCAATCCTTTTTAAACCGTAAATGTACTACAAAATATTTGCAAAAGTAACAAACATGTTCTATAATCCACATGGTTAATTTATAAAAGTTAATTTTTAAAAAAGTGCAATTTGGAAACCGTCCAGTATTGGCAAGGCTTTCCCAAATTTATCTTACATGAAAAATAAACGCATGAGGAAAAAAACATGAAAATTAAAAAAGCTTTTACTTTGGCAGAATTATTGGTAAGTGTCTTAATAATTGCAACAATGCTTGTAATTCTGGCGCCTGTAATTACAAAGCGATCTAAAGACAATCTTGCGGTCACGGTTGACCAAAAGAAAGGTCTTGAAATATATACAAACCCCGGTCTGTACACATTTTTCATACCGACAGGAATTAACACCCTCTATATTCAAGGCTCGGGCGGCGGCGGCGGGGGCGCGGGCGCAAGCGAAACAGATGAAAAGATACAAACTTTCACAAATGATAACACTTTTACAATTCCAAACGGTGTAAATAAAGTAACTCTTAAAATAACAGGCTCAGGCGGCGGAGGAGGCGCAGGAAGCGGAAAGGCGCAACCGGAAATTATGCCAACTACAAACTGCACTACTACATTATATAACAACAAATGCTTGAGTGACGAGTTTTTGGCCATAAGAGGCGGTTCAGATGATCGTGATATCTGTATAACAAACAGGGAAATGTCATTTGAGGATATTCCAGCACAAAAAAATGGATATAAATTAGATATGACACAACCAAAATCACAAAGTTGCAACCCTTCTGCAAGACCATGTTGTTGGTATGGTCTTAGCAAGGCAGCATGGTCAGGCTGCGATGAATCAACAAATGGCGCTAGAAGCGGGTGTAACAGACCCGTATGCAATGCAACTGCTGCAACAACCATATGCACGTGGTACAAAACACCGCACACCGAAGAATGGGAAAAAGAAAACAGTTACTACAGATTACTTAAAAAAGAAGAATTAGATAAAATAAAACAATATGCAATGGATTGGGGGTATAAAGCAGGTGCGAACGGCTTAAACCTATGTACACATAATGAACCAAATTCAGCAGGAGGTTCAATATATGCACAACATATTGGAGCAGCACCATGTATATCGGCAGTTATGACCTGTCTTGATGCAGACTCAAACGGCTATTGTTTCACAAATATGTTGTTGGGAGAAACAAGTGCACTATGGTCACAAGCTGTTGACTTTCTTGCAAATGTTGATTATGGCAGCACTTTGCCTGGTGGCGCAGTAAGGATATCAAATTCTACAACTACAGGAGCCGTAAGATGCGCAAGAACTTTAAACAGATTTGTCACATACAACGGTTCAGGCGGTGCATCGGGTGCTGTTATGGAACAGGAGATAAACGTTGCTCCGGGTGACAGGTTTGAGATAACAATAGGTAACGGAGGAGATGGTGGTGTGTATTCT
>CASGEP010000024.1 GCA_949300515.1 uncultured bacterium | reverse complement strand
CCGCCCGCGTTGTTTGTTTTCCTTAATATTTTGTCGTTTTCGCCCAAAAATATTTCATCGTGAACCGTTGAGCCGAATTCGTCGGCGCACTTTGCGCCAAGACCGATTTCAACACTTTTTATTGCGGGAACACTCATAACAGCCCCCGCGAGTCTGCCATCAAGCCTTCTGTCCCAGTGCATACAACTGCCAAGCCCGACGGGAAGATTTTTTATAACCGTCCTGACTTTGCCGCCAAGGCTTTCTCCCGCCTCCTGTGCCTCTTTTACCTTTGCTTCAAAGTGTTCGGGGTTTGTTTCGCCGCCAAGCGATATAACCTCGCTTGTAAAATCAATACCGAAATTTTTAAGAATACTCTGACAAATCGCGCCTACTGCGGTGCGGGTGACTGTTTCTCTGGCGCTTGAGCGCTCTAAAATATTCCTTATGTCTTTTTGATTGTATTTTATTGCGCCTGCAAAATCCGCATGCCCCGGGCGAACGCGCTCAATTTCTTTTGATTTCAGAAATTGTTTTTCATCTTCGCTCAGCAAATCAACATATACTTTCTCGACACTCATCGGCAGCAGCCAGTTTTTATGGTCGATGTTTTGAATTTCTATGCAAACAGGTGCACCCGTTGTTTTTGAAAATCTCACTCCGGAGTTGAATATGACCTTGTCTGTTTCAATTTTCATCCTTCCGCCGCGCCCCAAGCCGCCCTGACGCGCTTTCAGTTCAGAATTAATAAAATCAAAATCCAGCTCAAAGTTTGCCCCTATACCCTCTATTATGGCATTAAGGCACTTACCGTGGGATTCACCGGATGTCAAAAAACGAAGCGGCATTTTTTACTCTCCTTAAATATATGTCCATGGTACCTGTTCGCGCGCAATTATGGTTTCGACCCCCGCCTTTGCAATAAGCCCCTGAATTAGCGGAAGAACGGGAAGCTCCGACTCGAAGTGTCCGATGTCGGCTACCGCAAAGCCCTCTACCTCAAGCGCCGCGTGGAATTTTATGTCGCCCGTTATATATATGTCAACATCGTAATCGTGCAGTGTTTCAATGTAAGAGCCGCCGGCGCCCGCACAGATGGCAACGTTTCTGATTGTTTGAATGTTGCTCGGGTTGATGAGTTTAATCCTCTGTGAGTCAAGCGACTGTTTTACCCCTGAAATAAACTCGTCAAGCGCGATTTCATCTTTCAAATGCGAGATTTTAATGTAATCGTTTACCGTGATTAAATTTTTTAACCCCAAAACGCCGCAGAGTGCATCCGTTGTTGAGCCGTACGTTTTATCAAGGTTTGTGTGCGCGCTGTAAACACAGATATTGTGCTTAATTGCCTGAATTAAAATATTGTTGTCAATTTTGTTCAGTTTGTGAAAAATCGGCGGGTGATGGGTAATAATTAAGTCGCAGTCGTTTGTAATTGCCTGCTCAAGCACGTCTTTTGTAAAAGATAGCGCCACAAGCACCCTGTTTGTGTAGTCATGGTGCAAATTTATCTGCCAGCCTGTGTTATCCCAGCTTTCAGCCAAATCAGGCGAGGCATACCTTTCTATTTTTGAAATAATTTCATCGGTTTTTATCATATAAAATCTCCAAAATTTTACGTGCTATATTTATTTTACTCGTTTTTTCGATTTTTTTAACATTTAAGGAATTATCAATAATCCAAACTTCGCTCTCATCCGTTCCAAGAGCTGTTTTTACTTCGTTTGCAATTATTACATCGCAGTTTTTGTCTTTTATTTTTCTTTTGGCGTTCTCAAGCACGTTTTCACTTGAAAGGCAAAAGCCTATTGCCTTTTGGGTGTGCGATTTTTCTTTGCAAACCGTTTTTAAAATGTCTGGATTTTCAACAAGTTCAACTGTTAAACTTGCCCCTGCCTGTTCTTTTGAAATTTTTGAGTTTGAATAATTTTTTACCCGATAGTCGCTTATGGCAGCCGCCATAATGAGAAAATCCGCATTGTTTTTAATAAACTCCCTCCTCACAGCTCCAAGCATTGAGGAGGTATCCTGCGCAAGTGTAACTCTGTAGGGCTTTTGCACCTCATTAGTTGATATAAGTACAACGTCCGCCCCCTGTTCGTAGGCGCAGTCTGCAAGGGCTGTGCCCATTTTGCCCGACGATGCATTGGATATAAATCTTACGGGGTCAATCGGCTCTTTTGTTCCGCCCGATGTTATCACTATCTTTTTTCCTTTGAGGGGTTTATTATTATTTACGGCATTGAAGATTTTTTCAAGCTCGCAAAGTCTGCCCTTGTTTTGCTCTCCGCAGGCTAAAAATCCGCATTCGGGCTCAAGTATTTCACAGCCCGAATTTCTTAAATTTTCAAGATTTTTTTGTACAAAAGGATTTTCCCACATGCCCGTATTCATTGCGGGAACAAGAATTATCGGTTTTTTTTCTCCCAAATATGCACAAAAGATTGATGTCAAAAGGTTGTCGCAAATTCCGTTTGCAAATTTTGACAGTGTATTTGCGCTCAGCGGAGCAACAACAAAAACATCTGCCCAGGCGCACAGGCTGATATGCTGAGTATTATCGCGCGGGCAAAACTGTCCTTCGTATACCCTGTTGCAGCTTAGGGTTTCAAGAGTCAGCGCCGTTACAAAGTTTTTTGACCCGGGAGTCATTACTACTTTTACGTCGTAGTCTGCTCTTTTAAACATTCTGATGAGTTCGGGAATTTTATATGCCGCAATTGAAGATGTTATGCCTATTAAAACGTTTTTCATAACATCCTTTCTTTTTGATATATTGCATCAAGCTCTTTAAACGTTTTGTCCACTTTGTCGTTAACGATTACATATTTATAGTTTTTTGCTTCCGCAAGCTCGTTTTTAACGGCTTCAAGGCGTTTTAAAATAGCCTCCTCGCACTCTGTTTTTCTTCCTCTCAGGCGTTTTTCAAGCTCCTCCATATTCGGCGGAGTAATAAAAATCGAAACACAGTACGGGTATTGCTCCATTACCTTTTTTGCACCCTGAACTTCAATTTCAAGCAATACATCAACCCCCTTGTTTAGGGAATTTAATACAAAATCTTTCCTTGTTCCGTAGTAGTTGCCGGAATATTGTGCCCATTCAAGGAAATTGTTTTCTTTTATTTCTTTCTTAAACTCCTCTTTTGATATAAAAAAGTAATTTACGCCTTCCGTTTCGCCTTCGCGAGCAGGGCGTGTCGTGGCTGAGATTGAGTAAATTATGCTGCCTTTGTTTTTTTCAAAAAACTTTTTCAGTACCGTTCCTTTACCGACACCCGAGGGACCTGTTAAAACGTATAATTTTGCCTTGTGCTCTTTCATAGGGGCTATTATACAACAGTTTTAAACAGAAAAAAAGCTTATTTATTTAAAAAAATAAAAACCGTCCGTATTGTATTTTGCGGACGGTTTAATTATTTTTTACAGAAAACTTTGAAATTCCCTGATATTTTTTTGGAATTTTTCGCTTGTGTAGTCTGCTCCGATTGCCTGATAATTTATTTTGCCGTCGACCGAGCCGTCTATATTATCAAGCGCGGCATAAAATCCCTGCAGCTCGTTTTTCTCAAGAACTCCGTCGCCGTCTACATCTATGCCTTCAAAGATTTCCTCCATATATTCAACCGCGGCTTCGTACTCCTGTTCGCTGATTTCAGCCAGATTAGGGTCGCCAAGCTGTGCCGCTTTATATTCTTCAAGGCTTATGTTGTCCTCTCCGTCGGTTTCCCAGGCATCCATATCGCCCTGTGCCAGTTTTCCCGTTTGTTCAACATAGGCAGGTACAAAAGTCTGTTCGTCTGATATGTCGTATTCGGCTTCCATAAAATCGAAATTTTCGCCTGCTTCTTCAATGCCTTTTAAATAGTCAAGCTCAGACTGCAGGTATTGAGCCTCCAAATTGCTCAGGCGCTGCTCCAGTTCGCTTTTTTCGCCCTGAGTCAGTTCTCCCTGCATTTCCCGTGAAATTTCATCAAGGCGGGTTTCGATTTCTGTCAGAGAATTCGAAAATTTTGTAACGTTTTGCCCATGGTTATTAAGCCATGTCTGCATTTGAGAATGAATACCGTTGGTTGACATAAACCCCCCTATTTTTGTAAAACTATCCCTGTATTAATAAAAAACAAATCGGGTAAAAAATTTACTTTTTTGTAAAGTAATGTAAAAAACGGACTCATTTTTTTGAGTCCGTTTGTATTTTTTAAACTTCTATATATTCTTTTAATCTTTTTGAGCGGTTGGGGTGTCTTAACTTCCTTAAAGCTTTAGCTTCTATTTGTCTTATACGCTCGCGGGTTACGCCAAAGAGCTGTCCGACTTCTTCAAGAGTTCTTTGTCTGCCGTCATCCATACCGAAGCGCAGTCTTAAAACATCTCTTTCGCGGGCGGACAGGCTGCCTAAAACTTCTGCCAAATCTTCCCTTAAAAGTTCATGTGCAACTGTTTTAACGGGAGCATCGGCGTCTTTGTCTTCTATAAAATCGCCGAGGCGGGAGTCTTCTTCTTTGCCTATAGGGGTTTCAAGCGACAGAGGCTCCTGGGCAACTTTTATTATTTCTCTTAATTTATTTATCGAAATGCCCATCTCAGCCGATAATTCCTCTTCGGTTGGCTTTCTTGCAAGCTCCTGAGCAAGTTTTCTTGTAACTTTTTTTAGCTTATTGATTGTTTCGACCATATGGACGGGAATTCTTATTGTCCTTGCCTGATCGGCAATAGCGCGCGTAATTGCCTGTCTTATCCACCATGTTGCATAGGTTGAAAATTTATACCCTCTTTCATGGTCGAATTTTTCGGCAGCGCGAATAAGCCCTAAGTTACCCTCCTGAATTAAATCCAAAAAGAGCATGCCGCGTCCGACGTATTTTTTTGCAATTGAAACAACAAGACGCAAGTTTGCCTGTACGAGTTTTCTTTTTGCAACAACGCCGGGGGCGCCTCCTGCTACTATTTTTCTTGCTAAGTCAATTTCTTCATCTGCAGTTAAGAGTTTAATTCTGCCGATTTCTCTTAAATACATTCTGACGGGGTCGTCAACAGAAATTCCGCGGGGCGGAGTAATATCACCTTCTTGCGAGTCGTCGTCTTCGTCTTTTTCAAAAAAACCGCCCGAGATGCCGCCATCCAGCTGGTTTATGCCATGACTTCCTATAATATTGCTTATATTATCGGTTTCAAGTCCGGTAGAGTCAAAATAGCCGTCATCACCTATCATATCGGTGCTTTTATCTACAACGCCTATTACTGAATCTTCGGAATTTCTTTTTCTACTCATTAAAGTATCTCCATTCTGTTTGCTTCAAACTGTCGGAAAAGCAGCTTTAGCTTTTCGTCTTCACTTAGGGTGTTATCTCTGATTTTTTGCCTCAGCTCATTTTTTTTGAGTTTATCACTTATCCTGTTAAGTCTGTCAAAAGTTTCGTTGAGCGCTTGTATATAATTTTCGTAATCAAGATTTTCATATTGGGTCGATGAAAAAATTTCATCCGACAGCTTTTTTTGCATGTCGGTATTATTGTAAAACTCGCAAAAAACTTTTTTTGCTAGCTCATCAATATTATTTACCTCGCCCAGTGCTTTGTCAATAGCGGCAATAATTGCTCCGTTGGCTTCGCTGCGGGCTTTGTAGGAGCTTATTGCATGAGTGTAAAAATTTTTCTTTTCGGGTGTGTTTGCAACAAAGGCAAGTTTTATAAGATTATTTTCCATAAGTGTATATCTTGTGTTTAAGTCGTTTAAAGAATGTTTTGGAGCTGTTTTCGGTGCTTCGTTTTCGTATTCTTCAAAAGAGTTATTTTTATATTTTGATTTTTGTACCTGTGTTTTTAATATTTCTTCATCAAGATTAACTTTGAAGGACATGTTTTTAATATATTCGGACAAAATTACTGGATTTTGAATTTCTGACAAAATATCGGCTATTTGTTGTACTGTTTCGCTCTTTTGCTGCGGTGTTATGTCGTTTTTCATTTCTTCAAGAGTTTTATTCAGCCTGTAGTCAAGGAATAATGGGGCATTTTTAACTTGATTTTTGTATTCCTGTGCGCCAAATTCCCTTATGAACTCATCGGGGTCTTTGCCTCCGACCTGTGACACCACGCGAATTTCGCACACCGAGCCGGAATTGTCGCTGTAGCTTGAGTCATACTGTTTAATGTCGCCAAGGCTCGAGAATATATTTTTTATAACCTCGGCACCCGCTTTTGTCGCTTTTTGACCTGCATTGTCCGAGTCAAATGCGAGATAAATTTTCCTTGAGGGGCAATAGCGCGCAATGAGTTTAATATGCTGGGGTGTAAGAGCCGTTCCGCAGGAGGCAACGGCATTTTGAACGCCTGCGACATGGGCTGATATTACATCAAAATACCCTTCCATAATGATAACGGAGTCCTCTTGTTTGATGTAGTCTTTTGCACGATTTAACCCGAATAACACGTTGCTTTTGTTATAGATTGACGAGTCGGGAGAGTTTAAATATTTCGGATTTTGCCCGTCTACAACCGCACGGGCGCCAAAAGCTATGGTGTTTGAATTAATGTCCATTATGGGTATAATAATGCGGTTTTTAAACCTGTCTAAGAAATCCCCGTTTTTTTCATACAAAAGTCCGGCTTTGTACATCTCGTCATTTGTGTAGCCTTTTTGTCTTAAATGTTCTTTAAGTTCAAAATTTGAGTTAGGGGCAAGCCCGAGGAAAAATTTGCCTGTTGCTACCTCGCCGACCCCTCTTTTTTCAAGGTATTCAAGTGCGCGTTCGTTTTCAAGAAGTTTTTTGTGGTAAAACTTCATAGCCTCATCCATCGCACCCAAGAGGCGTTCTTTTTCCTGTTTAAATTTTGATGATGAGTCTTTAGAACTTTTTGGAAGCTCAATTCCCAGTGCCGCCGCCTGCTCCTCAATAACTTCTTTAAAGTTTTGATTGTTAATCTTCATCAAAAAGGCAATGACATCACCGCCTTCGCCGCAGCCAAAACATTTAAAAATTTGTCTTGAGGGCGTAACGACAAAAGACGGTGTCTTTTCGTTGTGAAAAGGGCACAAGCCGGTGTAGTTGTGACCTGATTTTTTTAAAACAACATATTTTGAAACCACATCCACAATATCAAGACTGTTTTTAATTTGTTCTACTGCCTGACTGTATGTTATTTCTGACATATTTCCTTGTGCGCCGCAATTGCAAACTGGTCGCTCATGCCTGCAACGTAGTCAATCGCTTCCCGCTCGCCGTAAAGATTTTTGTAATACTCAAACAATTCTGAAACTATTTTCTTTATTTTATATTCTTCCTGTTTTGTTTTATCACTAAAATAAACATTTTTAAACATCCAGCTTCTTAAATTGTTTAAAAAGTTTACACAAATTTCCGACATTCTTATTTCGCTCTGTCCGACACTGTTTAAGTACATATCTTTTATTACGGTGTTTATTCTCTCAAATTTTGTTGTGCCGAAATACTCCTGAAATTCCTTTGGCAGGTCGCTTTCTCTTATTATATCTTCCCTTATCGCATCTTCAATATCATGGTTTAAATATGCAATTCTGTCCGCTATTTTTACAATCTGTCCCTCAAGGGTGTAGGGTTTTCCAATTCCTGTGTGGTTTAAAATCCCATCCAGCGTTTCTTTTGTAAGGTTTAAACCCTCGATGACTTCAACGACACGCACCCCGTGGACATTATGCTTAAAGCCGTTTTCCGTTATTTTCATAAGAGCTTCTTCGCCGCTGTGTCCGAAGGGGGCATGCCCTAAATCATGTCCGAGCGCAATCGCTTCGGTCAAATCTTCATTCAGGTTGAGTATCCTTGCAAGCGTGCGCGAAATTTGTGAAACTTCAAGAGTGTGGGTAAGCCTTGTTCTCAGGTGGTCGTTTTTGGGTGTGTAGAAAACCTGAGTTTTCCTTTTAAGCCGCCTGAAGGCTTTAGAGTTTATAATTCTTTCTTTATCCGTTTGAAATTCCGTCCTGAAAGAGTCGTTCGTTTCCTCTTTTTTGTTTCTTCCGAGTGAATTCAGCGACTTTTGGGCGTATTTTGAAAGTGAGTCCTCTTTTTCGTATAAAAGTTTTTTAATTTCATTCAAATCGTTAACTGAAGGCATATTAAAATTTTAACATAAAATTTATATGCAGATATTGTTTTTTAAAATTTCTCAACTATACTATAGTTAGGTTATGATGTTGGGTTATTTGATGAGCGAAAAAAAATTATCGAGTGAAATCATCTTTGAGATTGGAGATGAGATTAAAAAATCTCAGGATAATTTTGAGTCTGTCTTTGCCGCTTTAAAATCTCAACATGACAGGGATGAGCTGTGCGAAATATATTCTAAACTTCTGGGGGAAATTAAGACCCCTAATTTTTTACAGAGGCTCATAAAAGAGATTGATAAATTAAGACACACAAAAAACCTTGATGATTTGATTGACTTTGTGATGGATTGCGACAAAAAAGACTTTAGCGACACCGGCGAGTATATCAATTTAAAGGTTTTATGCATTAAAGCTATTTCAAGCTATAAAGATACAAAAGCGGTGCCCGTGTTGTTGTACTGTCTGAACGATAAAAACGGGAATTATAAGTTTCGCCTTGCGGCAGCTGAGGCGCTCGGTAAAATCGGAGATAAAAACGCTGTTGAGTCTTTGATAGATGTGGTATCGGATGAAAATGAAAAATCCGTTTATGTACGCGAGTCAGCCGCTCTGGCTCTTGGAATGATAGGCGACAAGCGTGCGCTTGATGCTTTCGTAAGTATTTTGAAAGCAAAAAAAAGCTTTCTGAATAAATTTACCTTTTTAAAAGAAAGAATAATCGAAGCTTTAAATAAAATTGATTTTACGGGAAACACAAGAGCTGTTGATGCTCTGAAAGAGGCGCTTTGCGACGAGTCCGCGCAGGTGAGGATTAATGCGATGGAATCGATTATGAATTCCAGCATTGACGAGGCGGCGGATTTGATATGGAAAATGCTTTACGATTCGGACCCGGAGGTAAGAAAAAATGCCGTGGCTGCTTTTTATAACCTTGAAGGGCGCGACGGGCTTATAAAACTCCTCTCTGATGAAACAATAAGCGCGGACTGCAAAGAAGAAGCGCAGGATATTATACTTGAAGTTGAGGATGATGAAGATGAGTAAAAGAGCGGTAGTATTACTCTCGGGCGGTTTGGACAGTCTTGTAAGCGTTGCTGCCGCAAGTGAGTATTGCAAAGTTGAGCTTGCACTTACTTTTGACTACTCTCAAAGAGCGTTTGAGGAGGAAATTGAGGCTGCAGCGCAGATTTCAGAGTTTTACAACATTGAACACAGGGTAATAAAACTGCCGTTTTTAGCGGAAATTACAAACAATGCCCTTACAAACGCTTCACGTAATTTAGACTTTGAAAAGCCGGATGAAGCAAGTGCCAGGGCCGTTTGGGTGCCAAACAGAAACGGTTTGTTTTTAAATATTGCCGCAAGTTTTTCGGATGCATACGGCTTTGATTATATAATCATCGGTGCAAACAAAGAAGAAGCGGGCACATTCAGCGATAACAGCGCCGAATTTTTAAAAGTTGCGGACGGGTTTTTTGAATACTCTACCCTGAAACATCCTAAAATCCTTGCCCCGCTTGAAAAACTGGAAAAATACGAGATAATAAACCTTGCGGTTGAAAAAAAAGCCCCGCTTGAATATTTAAAGAGTTGTTACAATTCTAAAAAAATAAGCGGGTTAAAACATTGCGGCAAATGCGAGTCTTGCAGGCGTTTGCGGGATGCAATTTTAAAAAGTGTTAACAAAGACTTGATAAAACTCTTTTTTTAACCCACAATTTAAGTGTTGGTATGAAAAGTCTATTTATTGATAAAGAAATTAAATATACGGGTAAAGAGCTTTCGCCTCATTGGATATATAAAAATTTTCATATAGGCACGGATGCGATTGTGTCTTTTGTCGGCGAAGTTGATGTTAAACTTGATGAAATGGTCGATATAGAAGATGTAATTAACAATGAGCCTATTTACTCAAAAAAAATGCTTAATTTTATAATAGAGTGTTTTGAGGTGCCCCTTGGCGAGATGGTTTGGCGCCAGAGACTTTTTGTTTCAATCATAAAAGAAGTCCTTGAAAAGCGGGGAGTTAAGACTGTAAGAGACGGAGATGATATTTTTTATAACAATAAAAAACTCTCCGTTTCAATTGCAACAAAGTCCGTAACGTCTTCGCTTATTCATACCGCTTTAAATATCATACCCGACGGCGCCCCGCTTGAGGTATCGTCACTAAGCGAGATGGGTATTGATAATGTTAAAAGTTTGGCGCAAGATATTATGGATGCCTTCTGCAGTGAGTGCAAAAGCATTTATATGGCAAAATGCAAGGTAAGAGGTGTTATTGAATAAATGAGTATGAATTCTCCTGACTATCTTACATATAAAAAAAGCAAAATTAATCCGAGGCTTGAACAGCGGCAACAGCGTTCTTCCAGGCTCAGGATTGCCTTTTGGATTTTTATAATAACTTTTTCCATTATATTTGCCCTTGTCGTGCAGGTGGTCAGAAGATATTCCACAAGAATTGACATCGAATACGGAAGAAACTTGGACAGTGCTTCAAAGCAGGCTGACAATTCCATTTTGCCGCAGGGCTTCGGAGGCGAAGCTAAAAAACTTATAGATAACAGGCTGAAATTAATTCAGCTTGAAGAAAACGCGCCGAGCGAGGCAAGAATTATTTCAAGCGAAAAAACCGACAATGAAGTTATGGACCTTGAGCAGTATGCAAAAATAAAAGAAGAAGGCTCAACCTCTGATGTGGTTCCGCTTGATGATACGGTTGAAACAACGCAGAGTTCCGATGTTTCACCCCTGCCGCAGATTATAAAAGAGGCAACTGTTGAAGTTTACTCAAAAGTTTTGATAGGTAAATATGAAACTTTTGAGGATGCCCGCTCCGCTCAGGATGCCGTCAGGGAAGTTAACCGCGGAACAACACCTTTTATAAGAAAAGTAGGCGATATATATGCGCTTCAGGTCGGTTCTTTTCAGGATTTAGAAGTCGCAAAGCAGGTTGCTTCAAAGTTTAGAGCGGAAAATTTTGATGTGTGGATTTATCAACAGTAAAAATTGCTTGATTTTATCTGTTTTTATTTTATCATTAAAATAAGACACTATCACTTGAAAGGATGAACTATGTCAATCGTATGCGAAATTTGCGGAAAAAAGTCCATTAAAGCGGCTAAGATTTCCTTCTCACATAAACAACATGTTCACAGACAACTGCCGAATTTACACACTGTTAAGGCAAATATCAACGGTGTTGTAAAAAGAATTCGCGTTTGTTCTTCATGTATCAGAGCGGGAAAAGTTAAAAAGGCTATATAAGTCCTAAAAAATTAAAATACTATAAAAACGGTCATTTTGGCATTTTGTCAGGATGACCGTTTTTTTGCAGGCAATTTTTTTTCACAAAATGTTTTTATTAAGTTATAAGGAGAGAGATTATGTCTACTGATTACGGTTCATATACTTTTAGAGGGTTTTGGTTCCAGCCGGATCCGGTATCTATGGATGAGGCGGACCCGACAAGACACAATGCCTTTTTAAACAAATACTGGGACAGCGACTCCTACAGTGAAAATCTCCCGCAGTCCGAAAGCATTTTTTCTAATTATTTTAACTACGGTCAGGATATTGATACCTCAAATACATCAAGCTACTTTGACAGTTATTTTAACTTAGGTCAAAACATTGATACATCCGGCACATCAAGCTACTTTGACGGTTACTTTAACTTAGGTCAAAGCTCATCTTCAGACTCGATTTATGATTCTATGTTAAGCGATATTAAAAATCTTTCAAAAGGCAGTACTTCCGATATGAAGCGGCTTGAGTCGCTTTATGATGAAGTAGTTGATTGCGTCGGCAATTTGATTGCAAATTCCATACTTGAGAACCTCGGTGTAGATACAAAAAATCTGGGTTCAAGCTCGGGTTCATCTTCAAGCTCGGGCACGGGTTCATATTTTTCAAGCTATTTTAATCTGGGGCAAAACCTAAACACTTCATCGGGTTCATCGTCGTATTTTGATGCCTATTTTAATTTAGGACAAAATATAGATACATCAGATACATCAAGCTATTTTGACAGCTATTTTAATATTGATTTTTAGTTTGAAATTTTATAAGAAAAATGTAAAAAATTCCCCATGAGGTTTTCGTTCCAAATTTCAACACCTTCAGGGACATTAAGAACTGACGGGGAAAAATTCCAAATATATTTTATGTTTGAATTTACAAGAAAGTCTGCGGTTTTTTGGGCAGCACTTCTGGGGACGGTTAAAAGCACCATTTGAACTCCCATTTCCTGCGCGAGTTCGGGCAGTTTTGAGATGTGATAAACTTCTTTTTTGTTAATGGTTGCACCGACCTTTAGAGTGTCGTTGTCAAAAAGCGCAAGAACATTTAAGCCGTAGTTTAAAAAGTTGTCATATTTTGCAAGGGCAAGCCCCAAATTTCCCGCACCCACGATAAAAGCGTTTTTTGGGTGCGAAAAACCAAGAGTGCCCTCTATTGCTTTCTTTAAGTCGGCAATAATATAGCCGACGCGCGACTTGCCGCTGTTTTTAAGCAGTGAAATATCTTTCCTTACCTGTGAATCGTCAATTTTTAGAAGGTTTGCAATCTGAACGGATGTTATAGTGCTTTCTCCCGACGACAAAAAATCACTTAAAATGCAGTGATAAAGGGTAAGGCGATTAATTGTATTGTCTGAAATTTTTTTATCCATAATTTTAAAAAATACCGGATGGCATATTGCCATCCGGTATGAACTTTACTACACTTCGCCGTTGTAGGCTTTGATGTACATTTCTCTGATTTCTTTCATAAGAGGATATGCAGGGTTTGCGCCTGTGCATTGATCGTCAAATGCAAGTTCAACAAGTTCGTCTAATTTAGCATAGAACTCATCTTCGCTGACACCTAATTCTCTTATTGAAAGCGGTATATCAAGCTCTTTCTTGAGGTTTGTTACCGCATTTAACAGCAGTTCAACTTTTTCATCGTCGCTGTTTCCGCCAAGTCCCAGGTTATCTGCAACCTGTGCATATTTAGCTTTGGCATTGGGGAATTTGTATTGCGGGAATGCTGCTTGTTTTCTCGGGCAGTCGTTAGAGTTGAAACGAATTACCTGATTTAAGAGCATTGCGTTTGCAATACCGTGAGGAATGTTAAATGCTGCACCCAGTTTGTGAGCCATTGAGTGGCATACACCGAGGAATGCGTTAGCAAATGCCATACCTGCAAGAGCTGATGCATAGTGGATTTTTTCTCTTGCAATCGGGTCATCTTTGCCGTTTTTGTATGAACGCGGTAAGTATCTGAATATTAACTTAGCAGCTTCAAGAGCGGGTGAGTTTGTGAAGTTTGTTGCCATTGAGCTTGCGTAAGCTTCCAGTGCGTGGCTCAGTGCATCGATACCTGATGCGGCGCAAAGACCTTTAGGCATAGAATCTACGAAATTCGGGTCGATAATTGCCATATCGGGTGTTAGTGCGTAATCTGCAAGAGGATATTTGATGTGGGTTTTGTCATCCGTAATAACCGCAAACGGTGTAACTTCGGAACCCGTACCTGATGTTGTCGGAATTGCAACCATTGTAGCTTTTTTGCCAAGAGCAGGAAGGTCGCAAATTCTCTTTCTGATATCCATAAATCTCATTGCAACATCATCAAATACTGTTTCGGGTTGTTCATACATTAACCAGATAACTTTAGCCGCATCAATCGGCGAGCCGCCGCCAAGTGCTATTATTACATCGGGTTTGTATACGTTAACCATCTGCATAGCTTCGTTGATTGTAGATAGTGTCGGGTCGGGTTTAACATCAAAGAAGATTTGGAAATCTACGCCGATTTCTTCCAACACTTTTGTAACGTTGTAAACAGTGCCTGAGTCGAATAAGTATCTGTCCGTAACGATAAATGCTCTTTGTCTGCCTTTTAATTCACGAAGTGCCAAATCTGTAGCGCCACGTTTGAAGTATACTTTCGGCGGAACTTTAAACCATAGCATGTTTTCTCTCCTTTCGGCTACTGTTTTGTAGTTTAATAAGTGTTTAATACCAACGTTTTCGCTTACTGCGTTGCCGCCCCATGAACCGCAGCCGATTGTAAGTGTCGGGTCTAGTCTGAAGTTATAAATGTCGCCGATTGCACCTTGAGAAGCGGGCGAGTTGATTAGAATTCTGCCTGTGTGCAGAGTTTTTGCGAATTTGTCAATTCTTTCTCTTTTTCTTTCATCGGTGTATAAAACGGATGTGTGACCTGCACCGCCTGCATCAACAAGTGTGAATGCGATGTTTACGGCATCATCAAAATCGCAGGCTCTGTACATTGCAAGCACGGGCGATAATTTTTCATGCGCAAAAGGTTCATCCATTGAGTAGTCGCTGACTTCACCGATTAAAACTTTAGCGTCTTCAGGAACTTCAAAACCTGCCATTTGAGCAATTTTATGAGCACTTTGACCAACTATGCCAGCATTTAATCTGCCTTCAGGGAACATTGTGTTTCTTAATGCCTGTTTTTGTTCTTCATTACAGAAATATGCACCTCTGTACATAAATTCGTTTTTAATTTCTTCATAAACACTGTCTATTGCAATAACTGCCTGTTCGGATGCGCAAACAACGCCGTTATCAAATGTTTTTGACAAAAGAATGGAAGAAACCGCCATTTTAATATTGGCTGTTTCATCAATGATAGCGGGAGTATTGCCGGGGCCTACGCCAAGTGCGGGTTTGCCTGATGAATAAGCGGCTTTAACCATGCCGGGGCCGCCTGTTGCTAAAATCATATCAATTTTTGGGTGGTGCATTAATTGGTTGGATAATTCAACCGAAGGTTCATCCACCCAGCCGATAATATCTCTGGGGGCACCTGCCGTAACTGCCGCATCAAGAACGATTTGTGCAGCTTTTATTGTAGCTTTTTTTGCTCTCGGGTGGGGTGAGAAAACAATAGCGTTTCTTGTTTTAAGAGCGATTAATGATTTAAAAATAGCTGTAGAAGTGGGGTTTGTGGTAGGTACGATGCCTGCTAAAACACCGATAGGTTCTGCAACTTTTTTAATGCCGTTAACTTTGTCTTCTTCAATAATACCGCAAGTTTTGAAATCTTTGTATTTGTGGTAAATGTATTCCGAAGCAAAGTGGTTTTTAATAACTTTATCTTCAACAATACCCATGCCTGATTCTTCATGCGCCATTTTAGCAAGAGGAATTCTTGCTTTGTTTGCTGCAAGTGCTGCGGCTCTAAAGATTTTATCGACCTGTTCCTGAGTGTAGGTTGCAAAAATTCTCTGTGCAGCCTTTGCTCTTTCGATAACCTGGTCTAAATCTTCAGCGCTTGTAACCGGTCGACGAGGTTCTTCGTTTTGAACCTTTTCAAGTTCCATGTTTTCTTGTGTCATTTTGTTCTCCTTATTACATAGCTCTTTTTTGGTTTGTCTTTTTTTAAATTTGAAAAACATCTTTTGCCTTTGTTTGGTGAAATTTATATTCGTGATTTATTTCACAATAAAATTCTAAAACAAAAAAATCTAAAATGCAAGTGTATTTTTTACACATTAGGAAAAATTTATATAAACTTAATATTGGTTTTGATAACTTTTTTGATAAAATAATCTTGGTGAAGTATGACAAATGTAATCTCACTTAGCGAAATTTATATGATGCTGGGCTTTTGCCTGTCGCTGTATGCATGCGTTTCAAATGACGTCATACAAACACTGGGCACTTTTTTAAGCACCACAAGAGAAAAGCCGGCATGGATAATATGGCTTTTTGCGGCTTCCGTGCTTGTTATAACTTTCTTTTGCGGCTGGTATTTTAATGACGGGGATATGGCTTTTGGCAGGCTGGACAGAATTCCCTTTGCGGAGCAGTTTTACTGGTGGCATGTCCTTCCGCCGATTATTCTTATATATTTAACAAAAAAGGGCATTCCCGTTGCAACGGCTTTTTTAATATTAAGCATTTTTTCCTCGGGTACGGTTATAAGTTTAATGCTGGCAAAGTCGTTTATCGGCTATATAATGGCATTTGTGGTGTCTGTCGTTTTATATTTTATTATCGCCCGTCCCCTTGAAAAGAAATTTTTATACACAAAAGGCAAAAAGATATCCAAATGGTGGTATGCGGCAAAGTGGAGCGCTACTGCTTATCTGTGGTCTATGTGGCTTATGCAGGACGCGGCAAATTTGTATGTTTATCTTCCAAGGCGCCTTGACCTTCCTCAAATGATTTTCACCCTCTGTGTTTTTGCGGCTTTTCTCGGCTGGGTTGTGTACAAAAGAGGGGGCGAGATACAAAATATTGTGAAATTAAAAACGAATACGCAGGATGTGCGCTCTGCAACTATCATAGACCTGACCTATGCGACAATTCTTTTGTATTTTCAAAATGTAAATAATATCCCGATGTCCACGACCTGGGTGTTTTTGGGACTTCTGGCAGGCAGGGAAATTGCAATGTATAACAGGTTAAGGTTTGAAACACAGAAAAAAGTTTATAAACATGTCGCAAAAGACTTTACAAAAGCGCTAATCGGGCTTGCGGTTTCGGTTGTGGTTGTGTGTATCATAAATCATTTTGACAAAATTGTCTGGATTATGCACACCTATCTACACCTTGACTAGTTCTTTTTCTTCTTTTGGCGCCTGTATTTCTTGCGGCTGCTGATTTTTGGCAATTATTTCGCATTTGTTTAAAAATTCAGCCATATCGAGCACTTTTGGTACTTTTTTGTATCCGTAGAGCAATTTGCACATAAAAAGTGAAAAATTAAGGCTCCAAAGACAGGTAGGACAAGAGGTCAGGGCAATATCAGCGCCGCTTTTAATTATATCCAGACCTTTTTTTAAGGAAAGCGAGAAGGCAATTTTTGGGTGGCGAATGAAAAAATCTCCGCCAAATCCGCAGCATGTCTGAGGATTGTTAAGTTTTACATAGTTTACATTTTTTATTGATGAAAGTATTTCCTCTGTTTCGCCAAGGCTCTTGCCCGCGCTTTCAAGGTGGCATGGCATATGAAAAGTTACTTTTAGATTTTCTTTGCTCTGCAGATTGAAATTTTTATAAAAATCAGTGTAGAAAACGAGCTTTTCCCTGTTTTTCGGGTTTTTAAAGGGATAGTTTTTAACCGCGCTTAAACAGGTGGCACAGTCAAAAACAACAAAGTCTGCACTTTCTGTTATTTCTTCATTGTAGTGTGCGTATTTTTCATAAATATCCAATCTTCCCTTGGTAAGATAGGGAAGCGCGCAGCACAAGAAATTGCCGTTTTGAATTTTTACCCCTTTTATTTCAAATTTGTTTTTTAATTCTTTTGCAATGCAGCCTTCAAAATAGAGAATTTTTGAGTTTTTGGCGTACTTTGGTTTTTTCTTTAGGAGCGAAAAGGCTTTAAGAGCAGACATTTTAAGCTTAAAAACAAAGTCGCTTGTTATAATTTTTCCAAAAGTGCCCAGTTTTTTTTCACTGCAAAAAACGCCTGTCGTATCTACTCCCGAGGGGCAGTTAAGCTTACATTTTTCACAGTTTAAGCATAAATCAAGACTTTGTAAAATTTTTCGGTTTAATTTTAAATCGCCGTTTTTCAGCCCCCAGATTTGCATAAGCTTGCCGCGCGCCGTTGAGTTTTCGTTTTTAATTTCTTCAAAAACGGGGCAAACTCCCTGGCAAAGCCCGCAGCGGGAGCATTTAAAAATATTTTGTTTTACTTCATTGTCGTGCATAATTGTAGTATAATTCAACTATGAAACAAGCTCAATCTATTATTGAATTTACTTTAATAGTTGCCTTTGTACTAATATGTATCAGTGTATTTTTAAGTAATTTTAAAATGAGAGGTATTGAGCAGCAGGCGACTTTCGGGGTGAGCGAGCAGGGCTCAAGCACAGTTGTTGTGCCGCCGATGACTCCGTAGGTGAATAATGAAAAGCGCAAAATTAATAAATTCAAAAGTTGTAATTACAGATGTCGAAAAACCGAAGCTTAATTCTAAAGGGGCGATAATAAAAGTCTTTGGCTGCGGGCTTTGCGGCTCGGATATCGTAAAAATAAAGCACGCAACACCAAAAGACGAAAGCAGTATAAAGCTCGGGCATGAGGTCGTGGGGCAAATTGTTGAGATTAACTCGGATACGGACTTTAAAGAAGGCGACATAGTGGCGCTCGGGCATCATTATCCCTGTTTTAACTGTGATTATTGCAGGATTGGCGCATATTCCATGTGTGAAACGTTTAAAAAATCAAACATTGAGCCGTGCGGATTTTCGGAATTTATAAAAGCAGATGAAAATCACCTTAAATATACGGTATACAGCGTTCCAAAAAATCTTGAATATCAGGAAATTGCATACCTTGAGCCTCTGGCATGCGTTATTCGGGCAATAAGGCGCGCGGGCTATATGCTTGACTCTGATAATTCAAAATCAAATTCTCTTGTAATAGGGCTGGGCTCAATCGGCTTAATTACCGTTGAGGCTCTAAAAGCCTTTGGTGTAAAAGCTTTTGGCTATGACATAAGCAAAGACAGAACAGACTTTGCAAAAAAATACGGTGTTGAATTTAAAAAAGACAGCTATGACTGCATTTTTATGACATCCGGCTCATCAAAAGCAATTGACACGGCACTTGAGTACGTAAGGAACGGAGGAAAGATAATAGTTTTTTCTTCCGTTGAAAATGATTCGGGATACAGGAATAATGATATCTATTATCGCGAATTAAGCGTAATAGCAAGCTATTCGCCCTCTGTTGAGGATTATAAGATATCTTACGATTTTTTGTGCAATAAAAAGGTCAATGTCAGCGATACTACAACGATTTATTCGCTTGACAATTTGCCGCGCGCGATTGAAGATAGTATTTGCGGAAAGATTTTTAAGGCGTATATAAAAATATGAAAATGAAAGCTATAAGATATTACGGTCCAAAAGACATACGCTATGAAGAAGTCAGTGTTAAAATGCCCGATGAAGGCGAAGTTCTGGTGAAAGTTGAGGCTGCCTTGACCTGCGGGACGGATGTTAAAACCTTGAGGCGCGGACACCCCGTATTAATTAAAAAAACACCCTCGGGCTTCGGGCATGAATTTGCGGGAACTATTGTGCAGTTAGGCGAAGAGGTTGAAAATTTTAAAGTCGGCGACAGGGTTGTTGCCGCAAACTCCGCCCCATGCGGGGAGTGCTTTTTTTGCAGGCGCGGAGAAGAAAATTTATGCGAGAATTTGAACCTGCTAAACGGGGCTTATGCGCAGTATATAACTATTCCAAAGAGAATTGTTGAAAAAAATCTTTTGATAATACCTGATGATGTATCGTTTAGAAGGGCTGTTTTTTGCGAGCCTCTTGCAAATGTGGTGCACGGCATTGCAAGGACACCTATTCAAAAGGGTGACACGGTCGGAATAGTGGGCATCGGACCGATAGGACTTATGTTTGCGCGCCTTGCAAAGTTAAAGGGTGCAAAGGTAATAGCCATGGGCAGAAATCCGCTGAAATTGAAAATGGCGCATGAGTTTGCGCAGGCTGATGAAGTTATTGATTTGAAAAAATATCCCGACCCAAAAGACCTTGTTATGACAATGACGGAAGAAGGCAGAGGGCTTGATGTGGCTATTGAGTGCGTAGGTTTGCCCGAGATTTGGGAGAGAATGTTTGCACTCGTGCGCCGAGGCGGCGTAGTACATCTTTTTGGCGGCTGCTCATCCGGAACAAGCGTAAACATTGACACGCGCAGACTGCACTATGATGAAGTCAACATTATAAGCGTGTTTCATCATACGCCAAAATACTTTAGACAGGCGCTGGAGCTTATTTCAAGCGGGCAGGTTGATGTTGAAAAATTAATAACAAAAACTCTGCCGATGAAATATGCAAAACGTGCGCTTGAAATGCACCAAAACGGCGAGGCAATAAAGGTTTTACTGGAAAATTAATTATATAAATTCGTCCAGTTTGCCTTTTACTACGGGAGTTTGTGCAGTTTTTGCACGCTCTGCGGCGTCAGAATAGGCAAAAAATATGTCATTTTGCGTTAACCGGCGGAAGAAAAGTGATATTATGCTTTTACCTTCATAAGTTTGTTTTTTGATTTTTTTGCGTACTCTTAGCCCTATTAAAGGCGCTTCCGCACCGTCTAGTATGAAAATATCCACTTTGTCATCAATTTTGTTTTTCTCAAGCTTATTGATTGCTTTGTATAAGGTTTCAACCTCATCGCGTGCAAGTTTCTGCTCGGGTTTTTGGTAAAAATCGTCTGCCAGCTTGACTTTTGATGTGAAATTTGTGTCTTGAACGCTGTTAATATGCATTAAACCTCCTTTGTTTGTGGCATTATAGCATAAGGGAGATTAAAAATAAATATTTATATTGACTTGTGAGCTTGAATTGGTATTATAGTGTTATCGGCTTTCGTGCTTGGCATGTCGGAAGGCACAACCCTCGGGTGGTGCAGGCAAAGCTGAAACCAAAGTCCAGACAAATTAAATAAATTGATTTGCCGCGTTAGCCCTTGTTGAGTGAAACGAAACAAGAATATATTAAAAATTCACCAACTGAGCTAATGAGGATTTGAAAATTAAATAAATTGATTTGCCGCGTTAGCTCAGTTGGTAGAGCAAGGGACTGAAAATCCCTGTGTCCTTGGTTCGATTCCGAGACGCGGCAAATTTTTTGTTATAATACGGACAATATTTGTCCACAAGGGACTTGCACAGTCCTTGAGTCCTGTGCAGGCAGTCGATTCCTAAAGACGCGGCAAATTTTTTGTTATAATACGGACAATATTTGTCCACAAGGGACTTGCACAGTCCTTGAGTCCTGTGCAGTCGATTTATACAAGTTATGAATCATTTCCAAGCTTTAATATGCGCTCCTGCAAAAGCTCCTGTCATTTGGTTTAGTTCATCTTCCGTTATTAAATTTTTGTCAAAAGACAATCCGTTTATAATTTCTTTTGTATAAATATGCACAGGCTCAATTGAAATATTCCTAAACCCGGCAATCTCTAATATCTTTTTGTATTCAGCTATAGGCATAGCTCCTGAAATACACCCTGCCCAAAGCTGAGCTTGTTTTTTTATGTGTTCTGAAACCGGTTTTAGTGATACAACATCTGCTATTGCAACTCTACCGCCTTCTTTTAGTACCCTATAAGCTTCCATGTAAACTTTCTGCTTATTATCTGATAGATTGATAACACAATTTGAAATTATTGCATCCAGCGCCCCATCTTCAAGCGGGATATCTTCAATGTATCCTTTTATAAATTCTACATTTTTAACACCCATTTTTTCTTTGTTTTTATTTGCAAGTTCAAGCATTTCATCTGTCATATCAAGTCCATAGATTTTTCCGGACTCACCTACATATTTAGAAGCCATTAAAACATCAATGCCACCACCTGAACCTAAATCTAAAATTGTTTCACCTTCTTTAATTTGAGCAAAAACTAGAGGGTTTGCACATCCTAAAGACGCTTCTATTGCTTCTTTTGGAATATCATCAAGGTTTTGTCCCGCATAATTTCTTTGCGCTCGTGAAATCTCTTGACAGCAAGAACATGTACTGTATGTATCTTCTTGAACTTTTTGAGCAATATTACCGTAAAAATCTTTAACTTCTTTTTTAACATCAAAATCCATTGTTTTAGCCTCCTTAAAAATTGACAAATAATATTAAATATGCCATAATTGGAATATATAATATTATAGTATTCCATTTTTGGAATATTGTCAATAGTAACTTGCGAGAATTTTTATGAAAAGTAATCTATACGAAAAAAAGGCTCAAATATTCAAGGCTCTATCCAATCCGGTGAGGCTTGAAATAATAGACTTTTTAGCAGATGGAGAAAAATGCGTCTGTGAAATTGTTGAAAAATTAAACTATGAACAGCCGCATATTTCAAAGAGCTTGATTAAATTAAAAGAAGCAGGTCTGATAAAAGACAGAAAAGAAGGTTTAAATGTATATTATTCTCTGAAAATCTGCTGTATGGGCGAATTTTTTAACTGTTTAAACAAAATTCTTGAATCAGAGTCGAAATCTTAGTTTGTTTGAGTAATATAACGGAATTTTAATTAAACAATAGTTTATTTTGTCTAATTTTAAAAGAATAAAATATAAGCTTGGCGTAATATAATAAATCGTTTATTGTGTTTCTTTGTAATAAAATTTGAGTCCTTGGAGCAGCTGGCAACTGCCACTTTTTTATTACAAAATGTAAAAATTTTTTAAATTTTTCTAAAGTTACAGCGTGTTTGTGTCGTCAGCATTTATGTGAATTAAACTTATAATACAGTAAGGTGTGTAAGATGGCAGATCAAACAGGAGCAATTAACGGAGTCCAAAGTATTATTAAATATTTGGAACTTAAAGGAATTGAGGCAACCGAAGAAGAAATTAACTCGGTTTTTGAAAATTGTCTGGAAGAAGGTTCTGAAGTTTTAAACAATGACACGTTTGTTCAAGAACTTGCAGAGAACTGGGACATTGACCCTGAAGATGAAGAACTTTTAAACACAATTGGTACAATTAGTGCAACGGATGGAGTGCAAGAAACTCTATCATACGATGATTTAAACTCGCCTGTAACAGATTCAAGTGCAGCCCAAGATGATACTCTCCCCGAGTGTTTCAGTGGAAGAAGTGCTGATAAAATTCAAAAAGATGAAAATGGACAGCACTATGTTACTGTTGATGAATTCGATATAAACAAAGAAGATAATATAGATTGTATTTCAAGATTAATTTATAACACTTATGGTGTGTCACTATACAGTGATGAAGGCAGAGAAATTTATTCAAAACTGGTTGAGGCAAATCCCGACGTTTTGCAGGAAGATTATAATGCTACAGTAATTCATCCCGACCAAAGAATAAATCTTGTTGATACATCTTCAAGTGCTGTTACAGGTGGTGGTGCCGCAGGTGAAGGTGGTGCTGTTACAGGTGAAGGTGGTGCCGTAGGTGGTGGAGCAGGTCGCTATGTTGGAAATACTACGTTGAGTGAAGAGCAAGTAGCTGAATATGCCCAAAAACTCCAAGATTCAATGGATGATGGTCTTGGGGTCAATGAAAGTGCTTTTAGTGAACTTATAAATAATGAAGAATTGAGTGCAGATGATTGGGTAAATGTTCTTTCGTACTACGAGTCAACATTTGACAGTAGTTTTGTCCAAGATGTAGATGGCGATTTTAACGGTAACGACAGAACACAAATAATGAATCAAATGACATCAAGAATATTGGAATCTGCTCAACAAGGTAATCCTGCTGCAGTTGAACTGTTGTGTTCCGAATTGTATAATGCTACGGGCGATATGCATGGTGCAGCTGAAGAGTTTGTAGAGTCTGTTATGAATAGCGCAAGCGATGAAGTCTTAACATCTGTAATGGATAATTACAATAGAGTTACGGGTTCTGAAATTTATAAAGATTTTAAAAATGATTTTTCAGGACAAACACAAAAAGACTACTTGGATAAACTATCAGGCGCATATCAAAATGTTACGGGTACTGAATATACCGGTTGGGACGATGGCGAGCTAGCTCTTGAAGAGCAAGTAGATGCTTTTGCTCAAGGCGTAGTTGATAAAGCAAAAGAGCAAGTCAGCGGTGTGGTTTCAACAGTTAAGGAACATCCTGTGGCTACTGCAGCAGCTGTCGGCGGTGTCGGCGCAGTATGTTTAGCGGCAGGGGCAATTGTTGGTGCGCCTGTAGTTGCAGCTGTAGTTGGTATAGCAGGGCTTGGCGGAGCATTATATGGTGCTGCAAGGGCAGTTGGCGGAGCAATAGAAGGTATGAAATCTTACAATAATGCTCAAACAGATGCCCAAGCACAACAAGCAATGGGAGATGTTGGCGCAAATGCGCTTGAGTTTGGTGAAAATGTAGCTCTTGGTGCGTTAAGCGGTGCCCAAACAGCAAGGGCATTTGGTGCAATGAGAAGTGCTGCAACGGCAGGTAGTGCAACAGGCGCAGCAGGTGGTGCAGCTGGTGGTACAGCAGGTAGTGCAACAGGCGCTGCGGGCAGTGCAGCAGGAAGTGCGGCAGGCAGCGTTGATAACACTCTTTTATTGGGTGCGGGTACTACTGATGACACCTTGAGAACTGCAAGTAGTGTTGGTGGTTTTACACAGTGGCAACAAGATGCGTTTGCAGAGTATGTAAAACCATTAAGTAATACATTAAGTCAATTGGATGATGTAGCAGCAGGCTTGACACAAGAAGGAGCAAAAAACATAAGAGAATTGCAAACTTTAATTCAAAACTTCATGCTTGATCCTAAAAACAATAGTGCATACAGACAGTTGGCAATGGCCATACACCCTGATACAAGAACTATTACAACTATAGATGCTTCCTATCTCGATGAGTTAATTAAAACTGTAATTGCTATACGAGATCAGGTTTTAAGTGCAGGAGTGTAAATTTATAGATATTAAAGCAGTGTACATTTGCACTGCTTTAAATTTTGCTCATGCATAGTTTTTCAATTACATCTTGTGTATATTTTGATTTTTTCTCTTGTGGGATTTTTTTATAAATTTTTACAATTTCCTTATTATCCAGCTTGAAATTATTTAGAAGATATTTTGCATAGTCCTGATGACAATGGTAAATTGCACTCAGGTAGTATTCGGTTGTATTTTTCCAAGGGGTTTTAAGATAAATTTTATTAATATACTTTTCAATAATTTCAAAAATAAAAGCTAAATTATATTTTTCATCATTTTGATTAAGATAGTGCATAATAAGCTCGCTGTGTAGGTTTCCGCTGCCTCTGCCCATGCCAAAAACGCTTGAGTCAATTATAAGTTCATATTCCTTGCAAATTTTTATTAACTCTAAAGTATTTGCAAAAGACAGTCCGAGGTTATTGTGAGAGTGAAAACAAAGTCTTGTGTTTTTTTTCATGTTGTTGTTAATAATATCATACAGTCTTAGAATATCTTTTTTCACAAGTGAGCCTTTTGTGTCAACAATTGAAAAAGCAAAAGGTTCAATGTCATTGAGCTTTTTAGTGAGTTCTGATACCTCATAATCAGAGTATATATCTATATTTGCAGGGTTTACAAAAACTCTGCAGCCGTAATTTTTTAACTTTTTTATTATTTCAAGAGCTTCCTTTGTGTGGCTTTTGCAATAATTTACCCTTATTGTGTTAAAAATGCGTTCATCTTTGTTTTTTGGGAATTTTTGAGGGTCAAACTGCCCCACTTTTAACATAATAACAAGTTTTTCTTTGTTTTTATTTTTAAAAATTCTGTTTAATTTTTTAAAATCGCCAAAAAGGGCTGTATCATCAGAATAAAAGCCGTCTTTTAAAAAGCCGCATTCTATAAAATCTGTATTTGCCTTGTCTAAATTTTCGTAAATTTCTAAAATACACTCTCTGCCAAAGTTCCAGTTGTTTATATATCCGCCGTCCCTTAGTGTACAGTCAAGAATTTTTATATTATTTTTGTTATTTTTCATAAGTCTTGCTGCCTTTTTGTTCGGATAAATTAAAACTCCCGCAATTGCGGGAGTAAAATTGCCCTGGGCCAGACTTGAACTGGCACGAGGTTATTAGCCCCATTGGATTTTAAGTCCAACGTGTCTACCGATTCCACCACCAGGGCGCAATAGCTGCACTTCAAGCGTAACTATTCTAATATAAAAATGTAAAGTTGTCTAGCTGTTTTTTTCTATAAGCTCGTTGATTTCAGCGACCATTTGCTCGGGGTCTACTCCGTGCACTTTTGCACCTGCTTCAAGATTTTCAAATCTTGCTGCCGCACAACCTATGCAACCAAGACCATACTTTGCAAATACTTCAAGACTTTCAGGGTGATTCTGAACAATCTCGATAATTCCCATATCTTTCGTTACTTTTCCCATTATTTTGCCTTTTTATATCCTATCATTAACATCTTACTATGAAATCTCAACAATTTGCAACAAATAATTTTATAGGTTTAGAATCTTTGCAAAAAGAATTTAGAAGAAGCTCTTTTTCCTTTAGAGAGCACAAAACTACTATCTATCAAATATTAAACGGCATTTTAAGAGATTTTGAAAAATTAAAAAATTTTATTCAAAATGACTACTGATCAGATTCAAAATTTTTCATCATTTTTTCAAAATCGGAAGGTTTAATGTCTTTTATAAAGTTTTTAAACTCCTGTGCTTCTTCTTCGTCTTTTTTTGTATCGGTTGAAACAACTCCTGTTGCAATTACGTTTTCGGTAACATATATTGGTACGTTTGCCCTTATTGCTATTGCAATGGCATCGGACGGTCTTGCATCAACTTCAATATCTTTCTGCAGTTCGCTGTTGAACATATAAACCGATGAAAAATACGTCTGTTCGTTTACGTCATTGATTTCAACTTTTGTTATTTCATAGCCTGCACTTTTGCAAAAGTTTAAAAACAAATCATGTGTCATCGGGCGGCTAGAGGGTATGTTTTCGATTTTTCTTATAATGGAACTTGCCTCTGCGGAGCCTATCCAGATAGGAAGCGCGCGCCTGTTTTCCAAATCATTTAAAACAACAATGGGTGAGCCGCTCCTTGTATCAAGGGCAATGCCCATAACTCTCATTTCAATCATAAAAAAATACTCCTTTTATAAGGAGTATTATACAATCAAAATATTTTTTTATCACTTTTTAGTTATTCATTATAATAGTATGCCTTTATAACAGATGTCGATTTTTCCCTGCCTAATTCTTCAAAGGTTTTATCCGAGCCGTATTTTTCGTTGTACATACTTTCAACATCCGCTCTCATATCCTCGGGCAGACTCATTATGTAGCAGAACAGCTCTTTATTGAAACCCCAACCGCCCGTTGCTTGTTTGAATAAGCTTACGCATTGTCTTATGTATTTTTGATATTCGGGGTCCGTTTTTTCCAGATTTTCATATTTTCCGTAAGATTCAAGTTCCACTTTGCCGTCTGTTGTTTTTCCGCCTAATTTTGCAAGCATACCTCCAACAAGTATGTCTTCCGTTTCAAATGATGTTTCGCTTTTTATTAAGTCAAAAAGATTATACCCTTTTGCCTCAAGCTCTGTTTGTACAACTTGCATAAGTTCCGGAGTTAAATTTTCATCACCGATTATATTAAAAAGCATATCTTCGTCTGTTCCGAGTTTAAACGGACCTGTCATATACCTTACGGTTGCATCAAGTATACTCTCAACAGCGTCATTTACTAATATTTTTTCTTCATCGGTTAAATTTTCCATTCCGGTTTCAGTTTCAACATTTCCGTCATCTTCGCCATCATCCGTATTACCATCGTCTTCTTCTGTAACGACAGACGGGTCAACATCAGCTTTTTGAGCTGCTTCCGTTGCTATTTCCATTGCCCTGTCAGCAATTTCTTGCGCCTTTTGTACGGCTGCAAGTGACGTATCGGCTATGCTTTGGGCTTCCTGTGCAAGTCGCGCACATTCTTCTTCCGCATCTGTGCCGACAGCTGCCCGTGCTGCTTGAGCCGCCGCATCCGCTGCTTCTTGTGCCGCGTCTGCTTTTTCTTGAGCCGCTTGCGCTTCTTCCTGCGCTTTTTGAGCCTCCTCTAATGCACGTGTTGCGGCTCCCTTGGCAGCTTCTTCATCATTTGCATCAAGTGCCTGTTGAACTTCGTTTGAAGCTGCCTGTACGTTCTCAAGTGCTGCCTGAGCTGATTCGGCATGCGTCATGGCAGCTTGCGCCGCTTCCGTTGCTGCCTGTTTTCCGTCTGTTGCACCGGATACGGCATCTTCATTCGCCATATTGTCCCAGGTTTCATACAAATCATCAAGAATATCCCTGTATGGCTGGCTGTAGTCTATGTTAAAATTTGATAACGTGTTTTGATATGCATTGAAAACGCTTGAGCCTGCATTAGCAAAGTCTGCGTTTGATAAATTTGTGAAGTTTGAGTACATATTATAATTATAGTCGGAATATGAAGGAGTAGTCGTTACTTGCGTTGATTGCCCGCTGCTGCTTTCTTCGGTTTGCGAAGCAGCTTCTTGCGCGTTTTGTCCGACTTCGTATAGCGAACTGTTTATATAAGATCCAAATGCAAAGCTGTAGTTACCTGACATATTCTCTCCTAAGGTGGTTGTCCTCTTATATATATAAAGATATTTTTGTATAAAAAATTGACATAACTTTTATATATTTTTTTTAAAACCCTTCTGCTGTAAGCATTTTCACTTGTAATATTTCTTAACATACTAAATACATTCAGTTTTATACCGTATTTATATTGATAGCAAAGATAGGTAAAAAGTACGGGAGTTTTAAAAATTCTTGTGCTATATTTAACCTGTGAACAGCTTTTCTTTAATATTGACAGACAGAGATTTTGATAAACTTGCAAATCTGGCAAAAGAAATATGGCATGAGCACTACTCGGACATTTTGTCATTCGAGCAGATTGCCTATATGCTGGAGAGCTTCCAGTCAAAGAGCGCCTTTAGAAAACAAACGGGCGACGGTTATGAGTATTATTTTATAAACGATAACTCTAAAAACGCAGGGTATATAGGATTACAAAAGTGTCCGGGGTATTTGTTTTTATCAAAACTCTACATTAAAAAAGAAAGCAGGGGCAAAGGGCTTGGCAGAAAGGCTATTGATTTTGCAATACAGAAAGCAAAAGAAACGGGCTACGACAGGGTTGTACTTACGGTAAACAAAGAAAATACAGGCTCTGTTGCCGTGTATGAAAAACTCGGCTTTAAAAAAACCGACTCGATTGTCACGGACATAGGAGCCGGTTTCGTTATGGACGATTACGTCTATACTTATTTTATGTCTTCTGTTTGACGATTGGTGCGAGATATTTCTCTGCCTCTTACGTCGTAGTATTTGCCGTTACCGTTTTCATCTTCAACATATGTACCCGTTTTTCTGCCTCTTTGGTCATACATTGTAAAGTTGTTAGTGTCACCGTCGCGCACTGCTTTGCCCATGCTTCTGCCTCTGGCATCTTCTATTGTTTTTTCTTTTACTTTTTCTTCCTTTTGTTCGTCAACTTTTGCTGCAGCTTGAACTTTAACTTTTTTTGTTTTTTCTATTTTGTGCCCGTATTTGTCATATTTTGTTCTTGCAAGCGTTGGAGCACTCAAGACAAAAACTGCCGCTAATGCTAAAACTAAGATCTTTTTCATAAATCAATCTCCTATTTTATTTTTACAATGGTTGTAAATAAAAAAAATTGCTAATATATATTATTATATAATATTTTTTAAAAATATAAAGATTGTGGTAAGATAAAACTATGGCTATATTAAAAATTTTAAAGTACGGAGATGAAAGACTTCGCCAAAAATGTAAAGAGGTGTCGAAGGTATCCAAAAAAGTAAAAACTTTGGCACAGGATATGCTTGATACCATGTATGTAAATAATGGCGTAGGGCTTGCTGCTCCTCAGGTCGGTGAAAATCTCAGAATATTTGTTATAGATGTTTCAATGGATGATGAACCCCTTAACCCGCTTGTTTTTATAAATCCCAAAATTATTAAGAAAAGCGGGGCAATAAAAAGCAATGAAGGTTGCTTGAGTTTTCCAAAGGCATATGTTGATGTAAGGCGCTATAAAAATGTCATGGTAAAAGCCCTTGATATAAACGGTCGTCCATTTGTAATTGAAGCAAAAGACGGTGAGCTTTTGGCAAAAGCTATTCAACATGAAAATGACCATTTGGATGGAATTTTATTTATAGATCATTCAAGAAATATATTTGATGCAATTGAAGTTTTAAGACAAAATAACCTCCCCTCAATTGAGCAGGATAAAATGCTTGAAGAAAAAGAACTTGAGGAGGAAATTTTAAAACAAGAGAGTGAAAGTAAGGAATAAAACTTGAAAATAGCCTTTTTTGCAACGCCTGATATAGCGCTTGAGTCGTTTAAATATTTTATAGATTCAAATGATTATGAAGTTTGCGCCCTTGTGACTCAGCCTCCAAAACCCTCATGTCGCGGCAAGAAAATTATTCAAAGTAAAATTAAAACTATGGCGCTTGAAAATGGTATTGAGGTTTTTGAGCCGCATAAAATTTCAAAAGAGCCTGATATTATTGAAAAATTAAAGTCTTTTGAGTGTGATTTTTTTGTAACTTTTGCCTTCGGACAAATTTTATCTCAGGAGGTAATAGATATACCAAAGTTTGCGACAATAAACCTACATGCCTCTCTTTTACCTTGTTATAGAGGTGCAAACCCCATTTGTGAGGCAATTTTAAACGGGGACAAAATAACCGGCATTACAACCATGAAAACAACACTCGAGCTTGATGCCGGAGATATTTGCCTGCAAGAAGAAATTAATCTTGATGATGATATTACAACGCCCGAGCTGATGAAAAAAATAAGCTCTCTATCGCCTGCTTTACTTGATAAAACTTTAAAGGGGCTTTATGAGGGCACTCTAAAGACAAAACCGCAGGATTGTACTAAGGCTACTTTTACCAAAAAAATTACAAAAGATGAAAAAAATATTGATTGGAATAATGACGCAAAGAAAATACACGATAAAATTCGCGCTATGAACACAATTAACACCTGTCATACAAACTTTGGGGGTAAAATTATAAAAATCCTTAAAACAAAAGTTGTTGACTCGGATAAAAACGCTCGCTGCGGAGAAGTTATATGTGTAAACAAGGAAGGTGTGTGTGTTTGCTGCGCCAACAAGGCGATTTTACTCTTGAGTGTTAAGCCTGAGGGTAAGGGCGAGATGAGTGCATATAATTGGAGTTTAGGTGCTAAAATAAAAGCGGGAGATATTTTGGGACAATGTTAACACGCGGAATCAGGGGCGCTATTACACTTGATAATAACGACAAAAAAAGTATCAAAAGTTCAACCGTTGAGCTTTTAAGGATTATGATTGACAGAAACAATCTGGAGCTTGAAAATATTGCTTTTGCAATTTTTACCGTTACATCTGATATTGACGCGGACTTTCCCGCAAAATATGCAAGGGAGTATTGCGGTTTTGAAAATATACCGATGATGTGTTATTGCGAAATGGATGTAAAAGACGCAATAAAAAAGTGTCTGAGGATTCTTTTGTGTGTTAATACTTTAAAAAATCAAAAAGATATAAAACATGTGTATTTAAAAGGTGCGGCAAAATTGCGCCCTGATATAACGGAGTAAATAAAATGCCAAATTATAAAGAAAAACAGGAAATTAATTACCCATATTTGTCAAAGCCTGTGTCGGTTTATACCTATCCTAACGGATATAGAGTAGTTATTGCAAAAAAGGACAGCCACATGGCAAATATAAGTACATGGGTAAAAACCGGCTCTATCAATGAAAATGAACAAAACAACGGAGTCTCGCACTTTTTGGAACACCTTATGTTTAAAGGTACAACAAAATATAAAGCAGGCGTTTTTGACAGGACTCTTGAGTCTAAGGGTGGAATAATCAATGCTGCAACTTGGAAAGACTATACATACTATTATGTTACTATTCCAAAGATTTCTTTTGATATTGCACTTCATATGCACGCCGATATGATGGTTGACCCCCTTATTCCCGAGGATGAAGTCGGCCCTTCGTTTGTTTTTGGTAAAGAAATACCCGAGCAAAAAAGAGAAAGATATGTCGTTATAGAAGAAATACGCATGGGCAAGGACAATAACTGGCGAAAAGTATACTCAGCCCTCAACGACGCAATGTATGAAAAACACCCCTATAAGCGTGAAGTAATCGGCACGGGCGAAATTATCGCCTCCATACCGAGAGATGAAGTTATGCGCTACTATGAAACATTTTATTCGCCGGATAACCTCACAACAGTTGTAGTGGGCGACTTTGAGGATGATGAAATCCTTGAAAAAATAGAGCGCGAGTTTAAATTTAAAGACTTTTCAAACATTGAAAAATGCAAAAGCGACGAGCGCATACCCGAGGTTATTATAAAAAAACCCGCATACATAGAGCAAAAAACAAATGTAAATACAGGCTATCTTATGCTGGGCTTTTTGTGCGAGAGTGCTAAAAATCTTAAACAAACAATCGCTCTTGATGTCATTTCCATAATTCTCGGCGAAGGTAAAAGCTCAAGACTGAACACAAGATTTATTGAAGGGCAAAAAGAGCCGTACGTATCGCAAATCGAGACTTGCCACTATCAGTTTAAAGACGGCGACAACTTCTTTATTGAGGCTAATTTTGATTCGGATAAAAAAGAGCTGTTTATAGATGAACTGAAAGATGAACTTTGCAAACTGGCAAATATAAGTGGTGATGAACTTAAAAAGGCAAAAAAACGGGCAAAGGTTAATTTTGCACAGGAAGCGGAAACGGTTTCGGATATTGCCGATTCCATAGGGTACTATATGAGTGTGTGTGATGACTTAGACCCTGCCCAAAGATATCTTTTAACCCTTGATGAAATAGATGAAAAGTATCTTTGCGAATTTGCTCAAAAATACCTTAACCCGAGCGTTTGCTCTATAAGTGTTTTGCTGCCCGAAGGAGATAAATAAATGGAACATATTACAAAAGACGGTCTTGATATAATTTTAAACGACAGAAAAAATACCCCGAGAACATCGGTATGTTTTTATTTTGCGGTAGATGAACCGGAGAAATATTCAGGCATATACGCTCTTTTTGCAAAACTGCTTTTGCAGGGTACAAAAACAAAAGATGCAAAAACTCTGGCTTTAGAGCTTGAAAAAAACTGCATTGACGTGAGTATAAAAGCAAAACAAGACTACCTGAAGGCAAGCTTTCTGTTTTTAAATGAAGATTTTAAACTTGCAATGCAATACGCAAAAGACATTTTGCTGAATTCTACATTTGACGAGCTTGAAAAAGAAAAATTTAAGACAAAAGCCGAAATCAAAGCAGACCTTGACAGCCCGAGGGTGCTTGCCTCAGACAGCTTTGTCAGAGGAATTTTCCGCGGACACTGCTATTCAAACACCTGCTCAAAAACTCTTGAAGAAATTGACAATGTGAAAAAAGACGATATTTTAGATGTGTATAACAAAATTCTGAATTCAAAAAAAGTAATCTCAATAGCGGGCGATATTGAAGATGTTAATGAACTTACGCAATATTTTTCGGATAATTTTGATTTTATGAAAACAAACGACACCGAGTCTAAAATTCCCGTGATAACAGACTTTGTATCAAAAGACGGCAATGCGGAAATTATAAAAGTTTCAAAAGCCAATCTTAATCAGGCACAGTTGTTTCAGGGCTGGATTGTTCCGAGCATAAAGAGTGATTTATATCCCAAAATCTCTGTTATGAACAACATTTTGGGCGCCTCGGGGCTGAGTTCTCGCCTTTTTGTGGAACTGAGGGATAAACAGGGACTTGCATATACCGTAAGAAGTTCTTATGAAGCTCTTCTTAAGTCTGCCTTGTTCAGCTTTTATATCGCGACGGAGCCAAAAAATATCAAAAAATCGCTCGACGGATTTATTTTTGAGCTTACAAAACTTGCAAAAAATCCTCCCTCGCAGCAGGAGTTACAGGGCGCAAAGGAAAACTTAACGGGCAGGTTGGAATACTTTTCCCAGACAAACTCGCAGCTTGCTTCGATGGAGGGATACAACTACCTTGCGGGGCTGGGACTTAACTACAGCGCTAAATTTATTGAAATGATAAACAATGTAAGCGCGAACGATGTGTCCGGGGCAGCAAATTACCTGTTAAGCAAAAATTCTCTGATATGCGCGCTTGCACCCGATGAGTATCTTAATTTTTAATTTTGGTTAAAAATTTGCATAAAAACGCCTCATAAATTAGAATATAGATATGATTGAAGCAAGACGCGGACAAATCGTAATAATAAAAAACCCGAAGTTTTCCGAAATGGAGGGCGTAATAGAGGCTCTTGAGGACGACAGGATAAAAATATACTACCCGAGAGAGTACGAGAGTTCGGCATGGGCGCTGAGCGAGGGCGATGAACTCCTTGTTACGGTGCACACTTCCTTTGGTGTCAGGCACATGAACTCTATGGTAATCAGTTCACCCTCCGCTGACGGCGAGCTTGTAATAGAAAATGCGGCTGCGTTTGAACTTCCGAAAAACAGAGAATACGTGCGCGCCGCGGTTGAGTTCAGCTTCTTTGTTAAAAAGGACGACAGCCTTATAAGGGCAAATTGTATTGATATTTCGGCAGGCGGGATAAAATTTGCTCCCGAGGAAAATATTCTTGCACAGGGAGATGAAATAGAGATAAAATTTTTAAGTGAGGAATTTGAAAAAGATATCAATTTAAAAGCTTTAGTTTTAAATGTGAAAAACAGCTTTGCAGTTGCATGCTACAGTGATGTAAACGAGTTTGACAGAGATAAAATTGCAAAATTTTGTATAAAAGTTTTAGATGAAAGAGATTAAATGCCGGTATTGGAGTAAGAATTGAAAACTGACAGCGAAATAAACAGAAAAATAAATAAACTGACCCGCAGCGGACAAATTCAAAAGGCTATCGAATATTGCCAGTCTATTTTGATGAATGAACCGTCAAATACAGCGCTGTGCGTACGTCTTGGCGATTTATACATGGATTGGCATCTTGATGTTTATCAGGCAAAACAGTATATTGATGAGGCTATCACCCAGTATCAAAGAGCAGCCGAGAGCCTTATTGATGACCCCGAAATATACTACAAAATAGGTTTCGCTTTTTATCACAAGGGAGAGTTGGACAGGGCGATAAACTACTTTAATCTTGCCCTTACAAAAGGTGCCAACAAGGCGCAGTGCCATTACATGATAGCTCAGGCACTAAAGAAAAAAGACCGCTACCATGATGCCCTTGATGAGGCAAATGAGGCGCTGAAGCATACCTTTTTAAAATCTTCAAGAATTCATTATCTTAAATACAGGCTCTTGAAGGCTTTATTTTTTAAATCTTTTAAAACAAGGCTGGACAGCAGGATTGATTTACTGCTTGCCATACTTACCCTGCCTTTTGATAAAGAGGCAATTAAGAATGTAATAAACAAAATTAAAATTATTACAATATTTCCCTCGCTCCTGTGTGCCTGCAAATATTACATATTAAGAGATTATGAAAGTGCAATTGTAATATACAGCGAAGCAATAGATAAAATGCCGGGTTTTGCCCCGCTGTACTCGCTTCTTGGCGATGTGTACAGAGTGGTGGGCAAACACGAGGAGGCAATTGTCGAGTATAAAATGGCGCGCTGGATTGACTCTCTCTGCTTTAGCGCCTACTCGGGGCTGGTACAGGCTTATGAGGAAATGGGCGACTACGACAACGCTATAATCACATATAAGAAATTTATCTCAATTCATCCGAATAATGCGGTTTTACACAGCAACGTAGCAAACCTTTACTTTATGAAAGGCGAAATTGAAGAAGCCGTTTCTCACTATCAAAGTGCAATAACACTAAACCCTAAACACGACTGGACAAGCCTTGTGGCGCAGACTTTAGGGTACATTCAACAAAACGTAATCAAAAACACTCAGGCCGCCATTTCATCTTTTCATATAGCACACCTGCTTGCCCCGAAAGAAATTGATATTTACATAAGCCTCGGCAGCGCGTTTTATGATGCAGAGGATTACAACAACGCCCTTATTGTATACAGACGTGCACTTGAGCTTGAACCTAACAATGCAAAAATCCACTGCAACCTCGGCTATTTGCACTGGGGCATGGGCGATTTAACGGAAGCCATTAAAGAGTACAAACTCTCAATCAAAAATGACCCCAACTACGACATTGCCCACAATAATCTCGGCGTAATATACCTTGATGACCTTGCACATATAACAAATGCCATAGAGTGCTTTAAGCACGCGGCCGAGGCAAATCCTAACTATGCCCTTGCCTACTACAATCTCGGCAGAGCCTACGCACTGAAGGGCGAAAAAATCGAGGCTGCAAAGTACTACCAGCTCGCATATGACGTTAATTCGATAACGGATGAAATTGACCCTCAGGAAATTCAGGAACGCTTAAATAATCTTTTTGACTAATGATAAAAAAATTAATTTTAGTGTAGAGTTAATTTATGCCTATATGGAACTACATATTAAAAAGAATTTTGCAGGGCAGTTTAATTGTCCTTATAATGTCTTTTATAAGCTTTTTTTTAATAAGGCTCTCCCCTGTTGACCCCCTTGCGGAGCTTCGCATGAACCCTTCAATCACAAAACAAACCCTTGAAGAGGAGAAAATACGGCTCGGACTGGATAAACCCGTACTTGTTCAGTATTTTATCTGGGGTAAAAATTTTGTGCGCGGAAATATGGGTACAACGGTAAGCGGCGAGAGGGTCAGCGCAAAAATAAAAGAGCGTGCGCTAAATACTATTCTCCTGTCGTTAAATGTTATTTTTTGGACATGGATAATAGGAATCCCGCTGGGAATTATCGCCGCACTGAACTACAGAAGCGCTTTTGACAGAATTTTAACCGTATTATCAAGCATAGGAATGGCGATACCGTCTTTTTTCTTTGCGATTTTGCTTTTGATATTTGCCCAAAAAACAGGCTGGTTCCCGATTGGCGGGCTTACAAGCCCCAATTTTTCAAGCTTTGATACCGCACATAAATTTCTTGATATCGCACATCACCTGTTTTTGCCCACCCTTGTGCTTACAACAATCTCGCTTGCGGGTTTATCAAGACAGATGCGCTCAAATCTGCTTGATGTGCTGGATAGCGACTATGTAAAATTTGCAAAAGCAAAAGGGCTTTCACCCTTTAAGGTTGTTGTAAAACATGCCTTAAGAAACGCGATAAACCCCCTTGTAACCCTTTTAGGCTTTGAATTTGCCGCACTTTTAAGCGGGGCGGCGCTTACGGAGTATGTGTTTCAATACCCGGGACTTGGCAGACTCATACTTGAAGCGGTTATGAAGTCTGACATAAACCTTGTTATGGCAAGCCTTGTAATAGGCTCCTTTATGCTCATTTTAGGAAACATTCTGGCTGATATTCTTTTAAAACTCACAGACCCGAGAGTGAGGTTGTAATGGCAAGCTTTTTTAAGCAATTTTTTAAAGATAAATTTGCAACCGCCTCTCTTTGTATACTCTTAGCTTTGTATATCGCAATATTTTTTGCAAATTTCATAGCTGTTTATCCTAAAGATTTTTCAAACAGGAACCTTTCGTATGCTCCGCCCTCAAATGTTTATTTTATAACTCTGGAAGGCAAACTGAGCAGACCTTATACGTATAATTACATAAGAAAATTTGACAAAGACTCGCTCAGAATGTATTTTGTGCAGGACAGAAGCCAAAAATACTATCTTACACTGTTTTCTGACGGTTTTGAATACAAATTTTTAGGTCTTTTTAAAACAAAAAAACACCTTCTGGGGGTACAAAACGGCGGCGAGCTTTTCCTTCTGGGGTGCGATATAAACGGGCGGGATAACTTTTCAAGGCTTTTGTACGGCGGACAGGTATCCCTTACGATAGGTTTTCTGGCTCTTTTTATATCATTTCCGATAGGGCTTGTTTACGGCGGAATAGCGGGATACTTCGGCGGTATGGTTGACTCTGTCATGATGAGGTTCGCTGAAGCTGTCATGTCCATTCCGAGTTTTTATTTGCTCATAATACTTGCGGCAATTTTACCCTCGGGCATGACAAGCTCTCAAAGATTTATGCTGATAACGGTAATTTTGGCGCTAATCGGCTGGGCGGGATTTTCAAGAGTCGTAAGGGGCATGGTCTTATCAATTAAAACGCGTGACTTTGTGCAAGCCGCACGCTCAATCGGCGCTTCACGCGCGAGAATAATTCTAAAACACATCCTTCCACAGACTTCAAGTTATGTAATTATTGCAATAACCCTGAGTGTCCCGAGTTACATTCTTGCCGAGTCGGGTCTGAGTTTTTTGGGTCTTGGAATACAGCAGCCCGACGCCAGCTGGGGTAATATGCTTAAAGAAGCACAGGAATTTGCAAATATAATGTATCGCCCATGGCTTTTGACCCCCGGTTTTTTAATTTTTGTTGCGGTTTTGTCTTTTAACTTAATGGGGGATACAATAAGAGATATACTGGATCCAAAATCTCAAATCAGATAAGGTGCAAATCAGATAAGGAATTATGAAAGAGTTTGAAATACTAAACGATTACAATATGATAATCTTAACGCGCATTGCGCTCTCTATACTTTTTGGTTTTATGCTTGGCTTTGAGCGCGAAATTACAGGAAAGTTCGCGGGGCTTCGTACTCATATTCTTGTGTGCACGGGCGCATGTGTGTTTACAATACTATCGATTTACGGTTTTAAAATGCAGGAGGAAGCAGGTTTTGTCGGGACAAACGACCCTGCGCGTATTGCCGCACAGATAATCACCGGTATCGGTTTTATAGGCGCAGGCACGGTAATGAGAAGCGGCACAAATATTCTGGGTATTACAACGGCGGCCACGCTTTGGATGTGCGCTGCAGTCGGCATGTCCTGCGGCACGGGCGAGTTTGTACTTGCGGCAATAGCAACCGTTTCCACTATGGCAATTTTAATTTTAATCAGGATTTTTGAAAAAGAAGTTATACAGCACAGAATTTCTCACTACAGAAACATTGAAATAAAAATGAGTACAAGCCTTAAAAATATGGATCAATTGAATGCAATAATAGAAAAACACTTTTCAAAAATAACAAAGTTTGACAAAAAAGTTTTAAACGGAACGGATTTAAAAATCAATCTAAATGTCATTACAAACTGCAGTTTATACAGTATAAACGAGATTTTTGCACGCCTTGAATGTATAAACTCTCTTGAAGTTCAGGAAATTTATGGATAACCGCTCTGATATAAAAGAATATATAAAGACAATTTTCTGGACACTTTTTGTGGCTGTAATAGTGGTTGCGATTGTTGTTGTGGACATTCGCCTTAATGTCGGTGAAAAAAGCAGTCAGGATATTTTTTCAAAAGAAATGACAAATATTTCAATGAGCCTTGACGAGCTTAAGTACCTTGAAAAGCAGCACCCGAAAGATTATATGATAAACCTTAAAATTGCTTTTTTATATGAGGTTTTAAAAGATAATCAAAACGCGCAAATCAACTACAAAAAAGCTCTTGAGAAGTCGGACAACAGCCCCTTTGCGCTGTATAAAGCGGCAATGTTTTATGCGGGGATAAAAGAATACAGTGTCGCAATAAATCTTGCCGAACTTTTACCGGATTACCCCGATAAAAACATATTTGAGCTAAAGGCGCGTTTTTACACAAAACTTGCAAACTCCTTTTTGGAGGATGAGGACTTTGCCAACTCTGTAAAAGTTCACAAAATAGCACTTAAATATGCCAAAAACACAAACAGTGACGTTGAAAACAAAACGAGAGAAGACTTTGCCGCAGCTTACAACAAATACGCGGAAAAATATATAAACGAAAATGACCCCGGGCATGCCATACAAATGCTTAAAAACGCACTTGATGTTTATCCCGATGCCTATGCCATGTACAAATTGGGCTTAATTTATCAAAATGTGGATAATGAAAAAGCCCAGTATTATATGGAAAAGGCGTATGATACAAAACCGAGGATAGTAAATCCGGAAATTTATAATAAACTGCTTGAAAACCTTATAAAACAGTTAAAAGATGAGGGCGAGTACTCAAAGGCGCGTTTTTATTCGCTAAAACTGGATAATTTTAAAAGAAAATTCGTGAATACGAATATTTTTGACGGCGATTTAGAAATTAAAGACCTTAAAATAATTACAAAAAGAAAAAAATTTTTTGGAAAAAGGCGCTATTATCTGTGTTTTGATATTCAAAACAAAAGTTCTTATTCAATAGATAATATGTTTATTAAGTTTTCAATACAGCCGCGCGGCGGCAAGCCCTTTGAAGTGGAACAAAAAGTAATAACGAGAAATAATCCCTTAAACGCAGGTAAAACGACACAGGATATTGAAATTTCTCTTGAGTGCGAAAATCATGACATGTTCTCTAAATACGCTCAAATTCAAATCTTTGCAAGGAAAAACATACGCTCGCCCTGGGTTATGGTGGATTACTTAACGGTAAGCTTTATAAAATAGTGTAAAAAACTGTACTAAATCTTTTGCTTGTGTTATTAATAATAGTATAAGTTATAAACAAGGAGCGAAATGAGAGTACACGAACTCGCAAAAGAACTTAATACCACCGCAAAAGAGCTTATCGAAAGGGCAAATAACGAACTTGAGATTGTCCTTAAGTCCCACAGTGCGACGGTAAGCGAAGCAAATATAACAAAAATAAGAGCTTTGTACAACAAAAAGACCGAGAAAAAAGCAAAACCAAAGGCATTTGTCGTAAAAAAACAAAAGCCTAAAGAGGAAGAAAAACCTCAAAGCGAGCAAAAGACGGAAACTATAGCCGCGGCTTCCGAAGCTGACCAAAAAATTGAAGAAAAACCGGCTGTACGCGAACCAAAGTTAAAATCCCGTCTTGAGATTGTACGTCCGGCGCCCAAAAAAGCCCCATCCGAGCAGCAAAGCGCCGCAAAGAAGCCCCCTGTTAATAAAATTGCCGACATACCCTCTCTTACAAAAAAGAACTTTGCAAAACAGCCTCAGGAGCAAAAACAGCCCGAAAAACAAAAAAGCAAGACAGAGGAAGTTAAAAAGGTTCAAAAAGAGGAACAGCCCAAAAGAACACCTATCAAGCGTCATATTATTCCTCAGGACATATACGCAAATCAGGATTCAAGAAATAAAAAGAAGAAGAAAGAACGCGGCTACAATAACAAAGAGGAAGAACAGGAAAGAATCAGCCTTGAAAAAGCCGTTCAGTCAAAGCATAAAAAGCATGTTCAGGAAACACAGGCAGTTGAAGAAGTTAAGTCGGTAGTAATCAACCGTCCGATGACTGTCGGCGAATTATCGGAGAAAATCAAGAAAACTCCGGCAGAAATTATTAAATTTTTAATGATGCAGGGTATTATGGTCACCGTAAATTCGCCCATTGATGTTGATACGGCAACAAGAGCCGCACAAAACTTTGAAATCGAGGTTTTAGACGAAGACATTGATGCGTTTATCGAGGAAGAAACGATTAAAGAAGAAAAGAATAAATACCTCTTAAATGCAGATAAAAACATGCTTGTAAAACGCGCTCCCGTAGTTACCATTATGGGACACGTTGACCATGGTAAAACAACTCTGCTTGATTCAATCCGTGCTTCAAAGCATAAAATCGTATCCACGGAAGTGGGTGGTATCACTCAAAGCATCGGTGCTTACACCGTCTGGCTCAACGACAGAAAAATTGTCTTTATAGACACCCCCGGTCATGAAGCCTTTACACAGATGAGGGCGCGCGGAGCACAATCAACGGACATAGCCATACTTGTAGTTGCAGCAGATGACGGCGTTATGCCTCAGACGATTGAAGCTATTAACCACGCGAAATCGGCCAATGTTCCGATTATTGTTGCGGTAAATAAAATGGATAAACCTGATGCCGATCCTGACAGGGTTTTACAGCAGTTGACGGAACACGGGCTTGTACCCGAAAAGTGGGGCGGCGATACGATTTGTGTTCCCGTTTCGGCTCTTCAAAAAACAGGTATAGATGAGCTTTTAGAGTACATTTTGCTTGTTGCCGATATGCAGGAATTGAAAGCGGTTGAAAAATGTCCCGCAACAGGTGTAATCATTGAGGCAAACCTCGATAAGGGGAAAGGTCCCGTTGCGACCATGCTTGTGCAAAACGGTACTTTAAAGATTGGCGATTCAATCGTTGTAGGTACCGTCGGCGGCAAAGTCCGCGCATTACTTGATGACTCCGGCAGACGGGTTAAAACAGCCGGGCCTTCCACCCCTGTTGAAATTTTGGGACTTAATGAAGTGCCGCAGGCGGGTGACAGTTTTGAAGCGGTTGCAAATGAAAAAGTTATGCGCCAGATAGTTGAGGAGCGCAAGCAAAAAGAACGTTCCACAAGGCTTGAGGCAATGACAGCCGCACATATCAAAAAAGAAACGCTTAACAATAATGAAATTAAAAACCTTAACCTCATTATTAAAGCAAACACCCACGGCTCGGCAGAGGCTGTTTCGCAGGCTATTCAAAATGTTAAATCATCAAAAGTTATTCCGAAAATAATTCATGTCGGTGTCGGTGATATCTCGGAGGCGGATGTTATGCTTGCTTCGGCTTCGGGCGCGATTATTTTAGGCTTCAGCGTAAAAGAGGATGCAAATGCTCTTGTAACCGCTCAAAAAGAGAAGGTGCAAATTAAAAAGTATGATATTATTTATCAGGTTCTTGAAGATGTTGAAAAGACAATGCTTTCTCTGCTTGAGCCTGAAATTGAAGAAATAGAGCTCGGTAAAGCTGAGGTCAGACAGGTATTCACTGTCGGAAAAACAAACAAAATTGCAGGCTGCTACGTGCTTGAAGGCAAGATTGTCCGCTCTAAAACAGCAGTTTTATACAGAAACGGCGAACAGATTTTCAGGGGCGAAATCGACCAGCTTAAACGCTTTAAAGACGACGTAAAAGAAGTTGCGACGGGTTTTGAATGCGGTATTTCTTTTGCCAAGTTTAACGATATTCAAGAAGGCGACATAATTGAAGTTTCAACGACTAAAGAAGTCGAAAGAGTGACACTGGTATAAGGTAGAGAAAATGTCTTTAAGAAACGAAAGAGTAAGAAAAGCACTTATGCGCGAAATTTCGGATGTTTTGCGCACCGAGATAAAAGACCCCAATATCGCGGGAATTGTTTCTATAACGGATGTGGACGTTTCCTCTGATAATTCCGCTGCGCGTGTATTTTACAGTGTTTTCGGTGATGAAAAAACAAAAGAACAGACACGCATTGCACTTGAAAAAGACACTGCCCGAATACGTCATGCCATAGGACAAAGAATAAGACTGCGCCACACTCCATCATTACTTTTCATACTTGATGAATCACTTGAGCGCGGCGCAAAAGTTACCGAACTTATAGATAAAATTTCCCGCGGCGAGATAAAATGACACCTTCTTATTTTTTAAATATTTACAAACAAAAGGGCATGACCTCTTTTGACGTTATCCGTAAATTAAGAAAAATATTAAACATTAAAAAAATCGGACACTCCGGCACTCTTGACCCGCTTGCACAGGGCGTTTTACAGGTTGCGGTAGGCAATTCTTCAAGGCTTCTTGAATATTTGGACGACGATAAGGAATACATTGCCGATATTAAATTCGGCTGCATTTCAACAACTCTGGATGAAGAAGGAGAGAAAACTTTTATAAAAAAGCCGGAGTTTGATAAATCCGAGCTTTTAGACACTCTAGGGCTGTTTGAAGGTAAAATTTCTCAAATTCCGCCTGCTTACAGTGCAATAAAAGTCGGCGGGAAAAAGCTTTGCGACATTGCAAGAAAAAATATGCAAATGCCCGAAATTAAACCCCGAAATGTCGAAATATATAAAATTTCGCTTATCGAGTTTAACGCTTGCGATTGTGCAAAAATCAGGGTGAGCTGTTCAAAAGGCACCTATATCCGCTCTCTTGTAAGGGATATAGGTGACAAACTCGGCTGCGGCGCGTATATGAGCGATTTAGTCAGGGTGAGGGCGGGGAATTTCAAGGCGGACGATTCAAGGGTTGTATCCGATGATATTGCAAATTATGCCATAAATCCCGTTGATGTTTTAAACCTTAACAGAATCGATTTAACAAAAGCACAGTATGACAGGGTAATAAACGGAAATCCGATAGAATATTGCGCGCCCGGGGTAAATGATAAAAAATTTATGCTTATATTTAATAATTCTCTTGTGTCAATTGCAAATTTGTCGGATAATATATTAAAGATGGAAAAAGTTTTTAAATCGGAGTCGTAAATGGGCGTTTTTATCAGAACTTTAATTGTCTGCTTAATAATCTGCGCAGGGTATTATTTTTACGTGTTTCTGGGAAAAGAAAGCTACGAGCCTCTTGACACAAACAAAACAACCGTAAGCCAAAACAGCAGCAACTATAATAGAGCGCCCGAGCCGAAAGAAAATGACGACGAACAGCTCAAGCCGCAAATGCAAAAGATGAAAATTTGTTTTATGTCAAATGACGGCGCCGTTCACTATGTGGAAAGAGAGGCGCAAAGCCCGACTCTTGAAGATGCAATTAATGAACTGTTAAAAGGTCCTACTAAATATGAACTTGCACATGGTGTGTACTCTGAAATACCGGCTGATGTTAAGCTGATGTGGGTAAAAGATGAGGACGGAAAGATTATTGTAAACCTTACAAGGAATTTTGAATACGGCGGCGGCACAAGCAGTATTCAAAACAGAATAAAACAGATAAAACTGACGGTTGACTCCTTTAATCAGAAAAAGCCCGTTTATCTTTATCTTGACGGCAAACAGGTCGAATATATGGGCGGAGAAGGCATATATATAGAGCAGCCGCTTAATTAAACCTCTATTTTAATCCACAAATCAGGTATCATATCCCTGTCGCATATTCCGCTGTACTTATTCAGCCAGCGGGAAGGCGAAATTACCATTTTTTCGGGATTTTGGTTGAGCCACGCCGCCCACCAGGAAAAAGAGGAGTTTGCAACGATGTTATGTTTGCAATTTTTCATAAAATACATATCCTCCTGCCAGTTGGCAGTGTCCGCAAGTATGTAATCATAATCCTCTGGCAAAAATTCGCGGGCTTTTTCTATTTCATCCGAAAACACAAAAAACCTCGGATTTTGAGTGTTTTTACTGATATAATCAAAAGCTTTTTTGTAGTAATCTTTTGTGCACAGAAAGTATATTTTTCTGTTTTCTTCATCGTCAATATAATCTCCCAGCCTGAGATTTACACTTATTGAGTTTGAATTTTTTATACTGTCTAAAATGTCTTTATTTTTAATAAAGTCATAATTTCTGAATTCAAAAAGCTCTAAAATGTCCTCTCTTAAATGTGCAAAATATTTTTCGCTCTGCCAGTAGCCCCTTAAGTAGGCGCCGTGCTTAATTTTTAAAATTTCGGGATAAAATGTTTTTTTCTTGTCTTTATAGAGGGTTTTTTTGAAAAGGTGTTTTTTGTTTAATCTTGCAATGTCATCCTCATTTGCGATATTAATTTTAAAACCGAACTTTTCAAGTTCAAAGCTCCTTATCTTATATACGTCAAAGGATGATATATCTGCAAACAAAGGTAACCCTGCATTTTTTGCGGCGGCATAACCCGCCGCATACTGGAACATTTGATTACCCGCGCCGCCGATTAAATTTGTAATAATTTTATCCATATCTAAAACTTAACACAAATAAGCGCGATTTTTAATATTATTTAATATCCACGTTTATGGCTGTCGGGTTAAGCGCAAGCCATCTGAAGGCTTTTGACTCTTTTTGCGGCATTTCAAGGATATACACTCCGCCGTATTTGCCCCTTTGTGTAATTAAATAGCCTTCGTCGCAAAGTATTTGTATAGCATGCCTGAGAGTATTTGTGCTGACATTCAGTATCAGTGCAAGTTCTTTCATGGACGGGATTTTATCTCCTGCGCCGTGGTTTTGAATAATATATTTTTTAAGTGCATCAAGAGTCTTTTCCCAGCTGTACAGGTACGACTCCTGCAGGGGTTTGTTTTCCTGCCTGCTCATAAAAAGGGATTTTTCTTCCCTTTCTTTTTGCTTTTTTACCTTTTGCGGGTCGTTAAGGTAAATAGTTCCGTAGCGCCCCCTTCTTGAGAGGATGATATTTTGTTCGTTTAAAATTTTTGCGGCTTCGTTAACCGTTCTGATACTCACACCAAACATCTTTGCAAACAATTCGTTTGATATAATTTTATCTCCCGCCGCGTAGTTTTCTATGATGTAGTTTTTCATTTTCTCTACGGTAGCTTCTATAAGGTTTGATTTCTGTTGAACTTTTTCACAACTTTGCCTGTCAAAATTGTTTTTATATATTCTCTCGACCCTTCCGCCCTTTTGTATTTTTGTGTCTATGATGTTTTCTCTTGAGAGTGTATTTAGAGCAAGTCTTACCGTATTTTCACCGATATTTAAAAGCTGCGATAATTCCTTTGTTGAGGGTAAAAGCCCGCCGGTCTTGAGTTTTTGGTCTACAATGTATTTTTTGATAAGTAAAATTGCTTCATCTTTTTTTGAAAAAGTTTTCTCGAAAATTTTGTTCCGCTCACTGGGGTTTTTAATTGCCGTACCTACCGACTGGCGGGATTCAAAATATCCTGAGTCCTCCGCTTGCCTTATTGCATTTTGCAGAGTTCCTATACTGACACCCAGGTACTTTGCCAGTTTTGATTTTTCGGGCAAAAAATCGCCGTATTCAAAAACCGATGTGCTTATTGAGGTGCTAATCCATTCTATAAGCCATTTTAAAACGGTTTTTTCTTTTGTGTCGGCTGAATTTTTAATATCCGGTGGTGGAAAATTTATCTGCGAAATTTGAATTTTTTTCATATTATTTTTTTTAAAAATACCCCCGCGCAAATAAATAGCTAAGAAAGGGGCTTGTCGCCCCTTTCTTTTTAAAAGACAAAAACGCCGTATATCTTTAAAAACAAAATTTATCCTGTTATTTCAAAATTTTAAAATAATTTACTTTACTTAACTTTTTATCTCCCGATACTGTAATACTCAAAGCCTTCTTGCTGCATGATTTTCGGATTGTACTGGTTTCTGCCGTCAAAAATTATTTTTTGTTTCATAATTTGTGCCATTTTACAAAAATCAGGCGTTCTAAACTCATGCCACTCCGTTAAGAGCAGCATGGCATCCGCATTTTCAACGGCATCATAGGAGTTTTTGCAATATTCAATATCTTTACCGAAAATCCTTCTTGCTTCATCCTGTGCCTTCGGGTCAAAAGCCTTTATTTTTGCCCCTTGGGCAAGGAGACTTTTTATTATGGTGACAGACGGTGCCTCGCGCATATCATTTGTTTTTGGTTTAAAAGAAAGCCCCCACACGCCGAACGTAAGATTTTGCACATTTGAAAATCTATTTTTAATTTTTTCCACAAAAAGTTCTCTCTGTCTTAAATTTGTTTCATACGCAGCTTTTAAAATTTGCGAGTCCGTATTGTTTTGTTTTGCCGTATTAATAAGGGCTTTCAGGTCTTTCGGGAAACAGCTTCCGCCAAAACCTATTCCCGCAAACATAAAATGGTGCCCTATTCTTCTGTCCCGACATACCGCGTTTCTCACTTCATTTATGTCTGCGCCTGTTTTTTCGCAAATATTTGCTATCTCGTTTATGTATGAAATCTTAAGCGCCAAAAAGCAGTTTGCGGCATATTTTGTCATCTCGGCGCTTTTTATGTCCATAACCATAACGGGATTGCCGTTTAGTATGTGGGGCGCATAAAGTTCTTTCATTATTTTTGTTGCTCTTTGGGAATTAGAGCCGATTACTACTCTGTCGGGCTTTAAAAAATCCTCCACCGCGGCACCCTGTTTTAAAAACTCGGGATTTGAAACAACGTCGAAATCGATGTCGGTTTTTGATTTTATAAGGTTGTATATCTTCTCTCCCGTGCCTATAGGAACTGTTGATTTGTTAACTATTACTTTATAATCGTTCAGCGAGTCCGCTATTTGGTTTGCAACCTCAAAAACACAGCTTAAATCCGCGTTGCCTGATTCATCTTCCGGGGTTCCGACCGCAATGAAACAAACAAGAGAATTTTTTATCGCACTGTCTATGTCATCTGAAAATTTCAAGCGCCCGTCTTTTGTGTTTGTTTTTATTAATTCATCAAGCTGCGGCTCGTATATGGGTATAATGCCGTTGTTTAAGTCGTTAATTTTTTTTTCGTCATTGTCGACACAAATTACACGGTTTCCCGTTTCGGCAAGACATGCCCCCGCTACAAGCCCCACATAACCCGTTCCTATTACACATATGTTCATTTTTCTATCCTTGCTTTAAAATACTCTATTGTCTTTTTAACGCCGTCCTCAATTTTTACTTTCGGCTCAAAGCCCAGCTTTGCCTTTGCAAAAGAAATATCGGGCTTTCTTTTGTACGGGTCATCCGCAGGAAGCGGCAAATAAATGCATTTTGAGGAGGATTTCGTTAAATTCAAAATATATTGTGCAAAGTCTTTTATTGTAAATTCATCAGGATTACCAAGGTTTACGGGGGTGCTTACGTCGCTTTTCATAAGCAGAATAAGCCCTTCGATTAAATCGCTTACGTAGCAAAAAGACCTGCTCTGGCTGCCATCGCCGTATATTGTTATATCCTTTCCTTTAAGCGCCTGAATAATAAAGTTTGACACAACTCTGCCATCCTTTACATCCATATTTTCGCCGTATGTATTAAAAATCCGTGCGATTTTTGTTTTTAGCCCGTAGAGTCTGTTATAGTCGCATATGAGAGTTTCTGCAGCCCTTTTACCCTCGTCGTAACAGGCTCTTATGCCGTTGGGATTGACATTTCCGAAGTATTTTTCATTCTGCGGGTAAACCTGTGCATCTCCGTATACTTCACTTGTAGAAGCCTGCAGGAGTTTTGCACCCGTTTTTTTTGAAAGCTTAAGTGCGTTTATTATGCCAAAAACAGACGTTTTAAAGGTAAATAAAGGGTCTTTCTGGTAATGAACCGGACTTGCGGGGCAGGCAAGGTTATATATTTCATCGCTTTCTATGTCATATGGCTCAATTACGTTGTGTTCAATGAATTTATAGTTTTTATTATTCAGAAAATCTTTAATATTTTCCCTTTGTCCGGTGTAAAAATTATCCAAACCTATCACAAAATTTCCTTCTTCAAGGAGTCTTTTTGTCAAATTGGAACCTATAAAACCTGCCGCACCGGTGATTAATATTTTTTTCATCTTTCCTCTTTTAAAATTATACAACAAACCCGCTATTTTATAAAAATATTCCTTAAAGGCAGGTAAATGCTTTTAAACGTCTTTAGCATAAATCTGTCGATTTGATAGAGAAAATAGCGTATCTTAAAGTATTTTTTAAGTATCAGACGTCTTTCCGCTTCAAAAATTTTTGAATTTTGCATATTTGTTGAAATACCCCCGGTTAGAAAATTGCAGATTTCAAAATTAAGCGGAAGCATTTTTGCCTTTTTGAGCTTTACACAGCGTACGTTAAAATCCCAATCGGCGTATATTTTAAAGTTTTGTGTGTCGTATTTATCGTTTGAAAACAGGCTTCTTTTATAAAAAATTGCCTGATGACAGATGTTGTTATCCGCAAAAAATGTTTTGTTTTTATAATTATCGTATTTATCAGTCCTTGTGCACACCGCGTTTTTATCAATACATTTAGACCAACCGAAAACAAAGTCATAATCCGCATTTTCAGAGATAACCTTCATTGCGTTTTCTAAAACATCCTCGCTGCAAAAAGTATCGCCCGCATTAAAAAATAAAACGTAATCCCCGCTTGCTTTTTCAAGCGCGCGGTTCATGGCATCGTACACGCCGTCGTCTTTTGCACTTTGGAAAAATGCGATATTATCTTTGTATTTTTTTATAATATCGACGGTGTTATCCTCTGATTTGCCGTCAAAGATTATAAGCTCAATGTTTTTAAAGCTCTGGCTTATAATGCTTTTGAGAGTTTTATCTATTGTATCCGCCGCATTCAGGCACACTGTAATTATTGTTAGTTTCATAAGTTTTATATTATCATAAATTTATGATAATATAATTTTGTTAACGGTAAAGGATGATATTTTGAGCATTAACACTATTACAACGGCAATATTTGATTTAGACGGCACACTTATCGATTCTCGAAGCGGAATTGTAAACGGTTTAAAGGATGCCTTTCTGCGCTGCGGCTTAGAAGTCCCGCCAAATGCCGTTATACCCGTCGGACCTCCTTTGTATGATACCATTTTGAGCATATTTCCAAATATTGATACAAAAATGATTGAAAAAATAGCGGATGCATTCAGAGAAGCATATCATCGCTTTGATCTTCCAGTATCAAAACCTTTTCCGAAAACGGTCGATATGCTGCAAGATTTAAAAGAGCTGGGAGTAAAAACGTATATTGCCACATATAAACCCAAAATTTTTTCATCAAAAATTCTTGAAAAATATTTTTGCGGTCTTTATGAAGATTTAATCACTCCGACAGAACTCCCGAGCTGGACAAATAACTACGAAAACAACTGTACAAAGTCGGACATTGTCGAATTTCTCGTACAAAAGCATTCAATAAATCCAAACGAGTGCTTTATGGCGGGGGATGCAATAACCGATATTGAAGCGGCGCATAAAAATAAAATGATAAGCATAGCCGCAAATTACGGCTGCGGGGACAATTTACACTTTGCACACTACAGTGCAAATACTCCTGAGGAACTTTGTAACATTGTATTAAGTTTAGTCAAAAACGAGCAGTATCAACAAAAAGCAGTATAAATCAAAAAACTTCCCGGGCAATTTCTCAAGTGCAAAAGTTTTTATAAATGCAAGGGAGAAATATTTTTTAGGGAGAGAATTTTATGATTTATGATTTAAGCAGTGTTTATCAGCCGAGAAAATCAGGCGCTTACCAAATGTTTAGAGGTATAAATAAGGCGGTTAACAACAGCTACACGGCCGATAAAAAAGATACGGAAATTGCGGATCTGGCGGATAAAAAAGCACAAGGTACCGATGACAAGTCGGCAATTACGGTTGCGCTTGAAGATTTTACGGATGCTATGAGCGGACTAAACGGATACAGCAGTTCAAACCTTGACTCGGATGACACAAAAACGGGACTCTTTGGTATGGGCGGAGATAACATATTCAAAACTTCCGAGGGTCAAGAAATTGTAAGCGAGCGCGGAAACGTTTTCCAAAATGATTTGTTTAAAAGCGAATACAACAGCAGCGGTGGCATAAGGTATGCAAAAAATGTTGACGATATGGCAGATTCTGCGATAAATTTCGCCAAGGCGGATATTGCTGCAATCGAGAAGGCAAATAAACTTGCAAACGGCGGAAATACCAACGGTAAACTGGAAGTAAGCGAAATAGGCTCTTATGTAAATTTCAACGGCGTCGTAAAAAATGTTATGAAAGATATGAACATTGTAGGAAGCGACCAGTCGCTGACTGCGGAAGAATATGCAGCATATTTGATGGTAGCCGACGGTCTGAGCGAGGTTGACGGTGTAACCGTAAGGTTTGATTCATCTAAAATGGACGGTCTTATAACGGAAGAAGAAGCATACCTTATGCAAGATTTGGATAATAAAGAATTGCAAGCGTTAGCAAAAAAAGTTTATGAACAGTATATAAAATAATACAAATAAGTGCTAAAATTTTCTTAGCTATGTTTTATTTTGATATAATAAACAACAAAAAAGTGCTCAAGTCTGATTTATTAAATGAGGCTGAGCACTTTTTTACGACAAAAGAAAGTTTTATAAAAACAAAAGACCCTAATTTGGCAAATAAAACGGAGGAGAACAAAAAAGATATACTTAATTTTCTCGGCATCGGGGATATTATATGCCCGAAACAAACTCACAGTGACAACATTGCATTTTTGGACGACAAAAAAGATTTTCCCGACACGGATGCACTTATTTTAAATGTAAAGAACCGTGCGATATATTTGAATTTTGCAGACTGCACCCCTATTATACTGTATGACAGAAAGCAAAACATCGGCGCAATAGCCCATGCCGGCTGGAGAGGCTGCGCCGAATCAATAGCGAAAAAAACTTTTTACAAAATGAATTCAAATCCAAAAGATGTCGTAGCACTCATCGGACCCTGCATTTGCTTTAAATGTTTTGAAACAAGCCCCGAGGTAATTTCAAAACTAAAAGAAACGCTGAAAGATTCGGGCGGGCTTTTTTCCGACAGATACGCCGATTTAGCCCGAATAAACGAAAGACAGTTAAGAGAGTGCGGCATAGAAAAAACGGACGTGTGCCCCTACTGCACCTGTTGTAATAACGATTTATTTTTCTCATACAGAAAGGAAAACAAAACAACAAACAGAATAAGCGCCGTTTTAAAACTTAAATAGCGCGGGAACAGGACGGACAGTTTTGTTTTTTTTCTATTTTAATTTTCCTGAAATGCTCACCCAGTCCGTCGTAGAAAAGCATGGTGTTATAGAGGATATCACCCTTGTTAAGAATAATTTTAAGCGCTTCCATTGTCTGAAGCGAAGCTATTGTTGACACAACGGGACTTATTATCCCTCTTTTAACTTTTATGTCTTTTGAGCATTCGTACAACTCGGGTATAAAACATGCAAGGCAGGCACTGCTTTTTTTAATAACGCAGACTTGACCGTAAAACTCTCCGACACCGCCGTGTATCAGTATTTTGTTTGTTTTAACGACGGTATCCGAGAGTACAAACTTTGAATAATAATTGTCAAAACAGTCTATTATAATGTCATAGTTTGCAAAAAGCTCTCTTGCATTGTCTTTATCGAGCCTTATTTTGTAGGGCATAACATTTATTTTCGGGTTAAAATCCTCTATAAATTTTTTGGCGCTTGTGACTTTATCCTGTCCGAGGGTTGACATTTTGTGTATATACTGGCGATTTAGGTTTGACAGTTCAACTTTATCATCGTCAACTATCCCTATATTGCCCACCCCGAGCGACGAGAGGTTTGCTATTACACCGGAACCCAAGCCCCCTGCACCGCATATGAGGACTCTTGCGTTTTTAAGCCTGTTTTGCCCTATTTCGCCGATTTCTTTTACTAAAATATTTCTCTCATATCTGCTCATAAATTTATTATCGACTAAGTTGCAAAAAAAATCTATAATTATTTTATGAACAAGAGTGAAATTGTTGAAATTTTAAGCTGCACCGATGCGGGCGATTTCTTTAAAAAAGCGGATATACTGAGGCGAAGCCGTCTGGGAAACGTCGTACACCTGCGCGCCCTTGTTGAATTCAGCAACTTTTGCAAAAAACAGTGTCTGTATTGCGGAATAAATGCAAAAAACACAAAAGTAAAAAGGTACAGACTGAGTGCCCAAGAAATTATTAAAACCGCAAAATACGCCTCTGAAACAGGTTTTAGAACAATTGTTCTGCAGAGCGGCGAGGATGATTTTTTTGACGTTAAAAAAATGTGCTTAATCATTGAAAAAATAAAAGAATTCGGCGTTGCGCTGACCCTGAGTATCGGCGAGAAAACAAAAGATGAGTATCGGGAATATAAAAACGCGGGAGCGGACAGATATCTTTTAAGGATTGAAACAACGGATGAAATACTCTATCAAAAACTGCACCCGAACAGTGATTTTAAAAACAGGCTAAAATGCCTGTATAACCTGAAAGAGCTCGGGTATGAACTTGGAAGCGGAATAATGACGGGTCTGCCCGGGCAAACGACAGACTCAATCGCCCGTGATATTTTGTTTTTTAAAGATATTGACGTCGATATGGTCGGGCTTGGACCTTTTATATCCCACAAAGATACCAAGCTGAGGAATTTCCCCGACGGAAGTTTTGAGCTTGCCTTAAGGGCGCTTGCCGTAACAAGACTGCTTATGCCCGATATTAACATACCTGCAACAACGGCTATGGAGACACTTCTAAAAGACGGAAGAAAAATTGCCTTAAAAAGCGGTGCAAACGTTGTTATGCCAAACGTTACACCCGCGGCTGCAAAAGGTAATTATTCCATTTACCCGAACAAACAGGGGGTTGATGCGCTGGACACCGTTTCGCTGAATAAACTTAAAGAGGAGATAGCCTCAATAGGCGATAGTATATCAGAGGATAGCGGTACAAGTATCCACTACAAAAAATAAGCAGTTTTTGCAATGTTTTAACAAGCCTGATACCTTATATTGTATTTGGCTTTTTAGCTGTTATTTGTATTATAAGGAGAATAATATGCTGATATTGTTGAAATGGGTGCTGTTTGCACTTGCAATAATGCTTACCGCCTGGTTAATCCCCGGCATTGAAGTGGACAGTTTTTTAAGTGCGCTTCTGGTTGTCGTTATTATGGCGCTGATAAATACATTTATTAAGCCTTTAATTGTCTTTATTACCCTGCCTATTAACGTTATAACTCTCGGATTGTTTATGCTTGTTATTAACGCCGTGCTTTTTCTGCTCCTTGGCAAAATTTCCCCAGGATTTGAAGTAAACGGTTTCTTAAGTGCACTTTTGGGTTCCGTTATAGTAACTTTCCTCGGAACTTTAATAAGCAATATTGAGCCTAAGGCTTAACACTTTGCACCTTTGTGCGCTTTTTGATATACTTTATCAAGAAAGAGGATGAAAATGCTTACACTTGATAAAGTATATGATGCACAAAGGGTTTTAAAAAACGTTATAAGGAAAACAGACCTAATTCACGCTCCCTCGCTGTCCGATAAGGCGGATATCTATTTAAAAGCGGAAAATTTACAGATAACGGGCTCTTTTAAAGTTCGCGGCGCATATTATAAAATCTCGCGCCTGAGCGATGAACAAAAAAGCCGCGGAATAATAGCATGTTCTGCAGGAAACCACGCTCAGGGTGTTGCACTCAGCGCACAGAAAAATAATATAAAATCGGCAATTTTTATTCCAAGCACTGCACCAATTTCAAAAATAGAAGCGACAAGAAAATACGGCGCTCAAATTATGCTTGTTGATGGTGTATACGATGATGCTTATAAGGCGGCAATAAAGTATCAGCAGGAAACTCAAGGTGAATTCATTCACCCCTTTGATGACATAGATATTATTGCAGGTCAAGGTACAATTGCGCTTGAGCTTATGGAGCAGCTAAGTGATATGGAGGCTGTAATTGTTCCCATAGGCGGCGGTGGTTTGATAGCGGGTATTGCCTATACAATTAAAATGCTCAACCCCAACTGCAGGGTCTACGGCGTTCAGGCACAGGGCGCGCCGAGCATGGCAAATTCTCTCCACGAACACAAAAGAATAGAACTTCCTTCCGTTTCGACTTTTGCGGACGGAACGGCGGTAAAATTGCCCGGGGAAAATACTTTTAAAATATGCGAACAGTATGTGGATGAGGTTGTAACCGTAAGTGAAGATGAAATAGCCGGCGCGATTTTATCTTTAATTGAGAAACAAAAACTTATTGCAGAAGGTGCGGGCGCGCTGAGTGTTGCAGCTGCAATGTTTAATAAATTGCCTCTTGAAGGTAAAAAGACTGTGTGTCTTGTTTCAGGCGGAAATATCGATGTTAACATATTATCCAGAGTAATTAATCGCGGTCTTATGAAAGAAGGAAGATTGAGCGATTTAACAATTGAGCTTTTGGACAAGCCCGGACAATTAAGAGATGTGTCGACAATAATTGCTCAACATGGTGCAAATGTTATAAGGGTAAGGCACAATCAAGGCGGAAAAGGAACTGAGATTAACGAGTGCTATTTGTCTGTTACCCTTGAAACAAAAAATGCTCAACATTTAGAGGAAATAAAACAGGCTTTTATTGAAAAAGGTTACAGAATTTCATCAACTTTTTAGGAGAAAAAATGAACAAAGTTATTTATACAAAAAATGCACCTGAGGCAATAGGTCCCTATTCTCAAGCTTATTTGTGCGGCAATATTTTGTACACATCGGGTCAAATTGCAATTAATCCCGAGAATAATGAGTTTATTGGCGGAAATATCGAACATCAAACAAAAAGAGTTATTGAAAACCTTGCCGCGGTTTTAAAAGAGGCGGGTTTTGACTTTGAAGATGTTGTTAAAACGACCTGTTTTTTAAAGAATATGGAAGATTTTGGCGCATTTAACGAAATTTACGGCGAATACTTTACCTCTAAACCCGCCCGCTCCTGTGTTGCGGCAAAAGAGCTCCCGAAAGGAGCCCTTGTTGAAATAGAACTTGTTGCAGTTAAAAACTAGCCTATAGTACTTGCTAAAATTGCTTTTTGCACATGCATTCTGTTTTCTGCCTGCTCAAATATGCTCTTTGCGTGTTCTTCAAGTACTTCATGGGTTATTTCTTCTTCTCTGTGCGCGGGCAGACAGTGCAGAACAATGCAATCATCAGCGGCATTGTCGCACAATTTATCATTAATTTGATAAGGTTTAAATATTTCCTTTCTGGCTTGGGCTTCGCTTTCTTGACCCATGCTTGCCCAAACGTCCGTATAAATTATATTTGCGCCGCTAACAGCACTTATCGGGTCGTTGAGTATTTCAACCTTAGAGCCTGATTTTTTTGCTGTGTCTTTTGCAAAATTTAAAAATTTCTCCATAGGTTCATAACCCTTGGGACATGCAATTGTAATATCCATACCGACTAAAGCGCAACCGGCTAAAAGGCTGTTTGCAACATTGTTTCCATCGCCCACATAGGTAAGTTTCAGTCCTTCAAGCTTTGAAAAATGTTCTTTTATGGTAAGTAAATCTGCCATAATCTGGCATGGGTGACAATCATCGGTTAAACCGTTTATTGTTGGTACGGTTGAGTATTTTGCAAATTCTTCAACATCTCTGTGTGCAAAAGTTCTAATCATAACGCAATTTGCATAACGTGATAAAACTCTTGCGGTATCTGCTATTGTTTCTCTTACACCAAGATTTATTTCATCCTGTTTTAGTGTCAGGGAATTTCCTCCAAGCTGCCTCATGCCTATTTCAAAACTTACTCTTGTTCTGAGGGAGGGTTTTGAAAATATTAAAGCTAAATTTTTATTTTGCAAAATCGGCAAAAAATGCCCGCTTTTTGTGTCTTTTTTAATTTCTTGTGCAAAGTCCAAAAGATATAAAATTTCATCTTTTGTAAAATCAACTAAAGTCAAAAAGTCTTTGCCTTTTAAATTCATATTTTCTCCTTTATATACTTTTCACAAATTTCAATGACATGTTCTGTCGCCTCGCTTGATGGCGCACCAAGAGTTTTTCTGTTTTCTACACAATTTTCAAGGGAAATCGCACTGTAAATGTCCGCATCAAAAAGTTCGCAATGTCTTTTGAATTCATCGAGTGTTAATTCTTCTAAATTTTTTGAATTTTGTATACAATAAAACACAAGCTCGCCTGCTATTTTGTGTGTATCTCTAAAAGGCATACCTTTTTTAGTCAAATAATCCGCAACATCTGTTGCATTTAAAAACCCGTTTTTTGCAGACCTGAGCATTGCATTTTTATTTATGACAAGGGTGTCAAACATTTTTGTAAAAATTTCAAGGCACATCTTCACTGTGTCAACAGAGTCAAATAAGAACTCTTTATCTTCCTGCATATCTTTATTGTAAGCAAGAGGTAGAGCTTTCATAACGGTTAAAATGCCTGTTAAATTACCGTAAACCCTGCCGCATTTTCCCCTTACCAGCTCTGCTATGTCGGGATTTTTTTTCTGGGGCATAATACTTGAGCCGGTTGAGTATCTGTCGTCAAGTTTTACAAAGTTGTATTCTTGCGAGCACCAAAGTATTATCTCCTCGCAAAATCTGCTCAAATGCATCATAATAAAACTTATACAACTTATTGTTTCAATTACAAAATCTCTGTCTGAAACAGCGTCAATTGTATTTAGTGCGGGCGTTTCAAATCCTAAAAGCTCACAAGTGTAGTTTCTGTCTATGTTATATGTTGTGCCTGCAAGAGCACAAGCGCCTAAGGGGCAAGTGTTTGCTCTTTTGTAAGTATCCTCAAGTCTTGAAATATCTCTTTTAAACATTTCAAAGTAGGCTAAAATATGATGAGCAAAGGTAATCGGCTGAGCTTTTTGCAGGTGTGTAAAACCGGGCATTATTGTTTTTGTGTTTTCTTTTGCCTTGTTTAAAATTACCTTTTCAAGCTCTAAAAGCAGATTTTTAATATTGAGAAGTTCTTTTTTAACGTACATTTTAGTATCAAGTGCCACTTGATCATTTCTGCTTCTTGCACTGTGAAGTTTTTTGCCTGATTTACCTATTAAATCGGTCAAAAGCTTTTCTATATTCATGTGAATATCTTCACAGGCGACGTCAAATTCAACCTTGCCGTTTTCAATATCTTTTAGGATTTTAGATAAACCCTCCTGAATGTTTTTTGAGTCAACAGTGGAAATTATCCCCTGTTTTTCAAGCATTTTTGTATGGGCAATAGAGCCTTCAATGTCTTCTCTGTAAAGTCTTTTATCAAACCTTACGGAAGAATTAAAGTCGTCTGTTTTCTCGTCTGTTTGAGCGCAAAATCTTCCGCCCCAGAGTTTATCGTTAGCCATCTGTTTTATCTCCCAAAAGCATTGCTCTAACTTTCAGCGGTAAGCCGAAAAGATTTATAAAGCCCTCTGCGTCTTTATGATTGTATAAATCACCTGTTGTAAAGCTTGCAAGGCTTTCGCTGTAAAGTGAATAGGGCGAAGTTGCGCCAGCGTATATGATGTTACCTTTGTATAATTTTAATTTAACTTTACCTGTTACCGTTTTTTGTGTTTCATCTACAAAAGCGCTAAGGGCAGCCCTGAGCGGACTAAACCATAATCCGTTGTATACAAGTTTTGCAAATTCGTTTGCAATGTTTAATTTATATTGATAAGTATCTCTGTCCAGACATAAATGCTCAAGATACTCGTGCGCTTGGTATAGCAGTGTTCCTCCGGGGGTTTCGTAAACTCCTCTTGATTTCATTCCGACAAGTCTGTTTTCAACAATGTCTGCTATGCCTATGCCGTTTTCACCCGCTAATTTGTTTGCGGTTTCAAGGAGTTCTTTTGCACTTGATTTTTTGCCGTTAATTGCAATTGGGATACCTTTTTCAAATTCAATTTCAACATAAGTATCCTTATCCGGTGCTTTCTGCGGAGTTACCGACATTTGAAGAAGTTTATCAAAATTAGGTTCAAGCGCGGGATCTTCGAGCCCACAGGTTTTTATCTCTTGAATAAGAGTCATCTTTTTTCATAGGTACTTCAATGCCTCTTTTTTCAAGATATTCAATCTCATCTTCTCTTGATTTTATCTCCCATATTCTCCAAGGGGCAATGATTTTAAGTTCAGGTGCAAGCGCTTTTATTGCAAGCTCAAATCTTACCTGATCGTTACCTTTGCCTGTTGCACCATGGCAAATTGCAACAGCACCTTCTTTTTTTGCTATATCTACAAGGCATTTGCCTATTATGGGTCTTGCAATAGATGTACCCAAGAGATATTTGCTTTCATACACAGCACCTGCCTTTAGTGTCGGCCAAGCATACTGTTGCAAAAATTCTTCCGTAACATCGAGCAAATAAAACTTGCTCGCACCTGTTTTAAGAGCTTTTTGCTCAAGCCCGTCGGTTTCTTTTCCTTGTCCTACGTCAATGCACACTGCAATAATGTCATAGTCGTAAGTTTCTTTTAACCAAGGTATTAAGACAGTGGTGTCTAATCCGCC
>CASGEP010000023.1 GCA_949300515.1 uncultured bacterium | reverse complement strand
ATATGGCGGCATTTTACATCAGGGATTGATAAATAAGGCGATTCGCCATATAACCAGAGACTGTAACCTGCAAGTGATAGATAAAAGTAAAGACGGCGAACATAAGGTAATTCTTCCACATTTTTCTTGCCATTCTCTCAGGCACACATTTGCTACAAGACTCTGTGAAGAAGAGTGGGACTACAAGGTGATTGAAGAGGTAATGGGGCATTCAGATATCAGAACCACTATGGATATTTATACTGATGTTTCTGACGAACATCTAATGAACTATTTCAGGTTGCATAATAGGAAGGGACAAACAGAAATTGATCTGACACCATTTGACACCAAATCTGACACCTTATGAAACGATTTAAGACGGTTTTTAGCGGTCTAAAATGGTTTTTTAACAAATGTGTATAATTTTCAAATTTGAATGTCCTTTTAAAAACGGTATACAGTATATTAAAAGTGCTATTCCTCCTACTGTGCGAACTATCAAGCTTGCTATTGCAAGACCCTTAACGCCAAGTTCGGGAAAACCCCACATACCAAAAACAAGTGCGACATTTAAAAATAAGTTTAGGAAAATTTCTGCAACAACAACAAAGTTTGGAAAATTAACAATTTCGTACGCCTGTAAAAACTCTTTCAGCGCTACAAAAAGTAAACCTCCAAACATGCCCCAGCTGCTTATGTCTATGTATTCTACGACATGCGGGTACAAATCGGGTGCAAGACCTATTAAACCGATGTAGTTCAGGGCAAATCTTATAACAAGAAAGAATATAAACCCTATTGCCAGCGAATATTTGATTGTTGCCCTAAACAGGGGTCTTGTTGTTTTCCTTTCTCCGCGAAGGTTGGATACCACGGGTGAAATGCTTGCCATAAGCCCCGCTGCAGCAATCATAAATGTCATAAAAATTGCTGTTGCAACGCTTATTGCCCCAAGCGCCACAGTCGAGTGCCTGCCCGCTACAATAACATCACCCACGCTTATGAGCATATTTGCCAGATTGCCGGCAAGTATCGGACCGCTGAGTTTTATTATATCAATCGAATATCTTTTATATATTTGTAATTTTGTTGCTAATGTTTCCATAAACTCTACAATAACATAAAAATTAAAACATTTTATCCGGATTGATAATGTTGTAAGGGTCAAACAATTTCTTGATTTTTCCCATATATTCAAGCGCAACGGGGTCAAGCGCCTGATTTAGATATTTTTTCTTTTCACATCCTATACCATGCTCGCCCGACAAACTTCCGCCGAGGCTCAGCGCGAGAGAAAAAAGTTTATCTTTTACAATTTCAAAATTCTTTTTCTCTTCTTCGTTTAATAAATCAAGGGCAAAATTGGGGTGTATATTGCCATCTCCCGCATGACCCATAATGCACACTATAATGTTATGTTCGGCACAGATTTTTTGTATCCCTTTTGTGAGCGCAACAATTTTTGAGCGCGGTACAACGACATCTTCTGTTACGACATTCGGGCGGAGTTTTGTAACAGCCGCAAAAGCACTCCTTCTTGTGCGCCAGATTTTTTCGTTTTCTTCTTCGTCTTTTGCCTGAATAATTTGTGCTGCATTGGATTTATTCAATATTTCATATATTTTTTTGCACTCAAAGTTTAAATTTTCAACAAAGCCGTCAAGTTCTATTAAAAGTGCGGCTTCTTTGTCGCAAAGCAGACCGCAGGGGTTGAATTTTTCAATGGTTTTGAGCGTATTTTTGTCCAGTAAATCTAAGGTTGCGGGTATAAATCCCGAGTTTATTATGGCATTAACCGCACTCGCCGCGCTTATTAAATCATCAAAGTATGCAAGAGTAACTTTTCTTGCCTCTGGCTTTGGAATGAGTAATTATGCCAAGTGTACCCTCGGAGCCTACAAATAAAGATGTGAGGTTGTATCCTGTAACATTTTTTGCTATGTCGCTTCCTGTCTTTATTATGCTGCCGTCAGAGAGTACTACTTCAAGATTTATAACATAGTCTTTTGTTGAACCGTACTTAAATGTTCTTGGTCCTCCTGAGCTGAGTGCCGCCGCACCCCCAATTGTTGATACGGCAAGATTTGAAGGATCGGGCGGGAAAAATAACCCCAGCTTTTCTGCCTGTGAATTTATTTCGGCAATTACAGCGTTTGGTTGTACATGGGCTATTAAATCTTCTTTTTTAATGTCAAGGATTTTATCCATTTTTGAAAAATGAATAACTATTGACCTTTGTTTAACTCTGCAGCCCCCACAGTGGCAAGTTCCCGCTCCTCTGGCAATAAGTGCAATATTATGTTTATTTGCCAATATAACAGTTTTTGATACTTGCTGTGAGTTAGTGGGAAATACCACAAACTCGGGAGTCATAATTTCCTTGGGGTTTGGGGACGTATCATAAGCATAGGGGTATAAATCCTCTGTTTTATAAAGGATATCCCCATTGTATATTTTTTTTAGTTCCTCAAATAACGTTTTATCCATAGAGCAATTATACATCGGGAACCAAAAAATAAAAGATACGTCTTTGTAATCAATGCCGTATTTGCTACTAGGCTCAAAGGAAGGTTATAGGTAAGTTTATAAAGTACTTTGAGCCTTTTTTTATTATTTTATCAGATTTAGCAGATATTGATAGTACTCGCTGTTTTTGTACTTTTGGGCTATTTCGGAAATTGTTTTTTTGTTAAGAAAACCCATGGAAAATGCTATTTCTTCAAGGCAGGCAATTTTTACACCCTGATTTTCTTCAATTGTTTGTATATATTGACTTGCTTGAAGCAAGGAGTGATGTGTGCCTGTATCCAGCCAAGAAAATCCCCTGCCAAAAAGTCTTACGTCCAAATCGCCGTTTTTAAGGTATAAATTATTTAAGTCCGTAATTTCAAGCTCCCCTCTTTTAGATGGTTTTAGGGATTTTGCGTATTGTATTACTTTGTTGTCATAAAAATAGAGTCCTGTTACAGCGTAGTCTGATTTTGGATTTTTAGGTTTTTCTTCAATTGATTTGACACAACCGTTTTTATCAAAATCTACCACACCGTATCTTTGAGGGTCTTTTACTCTGTAGCCAAACACTGTTGCTCCCCCGCGAGTTTCTATTTTTTTTGAAACTTCGCTTAGCATTGATGAGAAAGATTGCCCATAGAAAATATTGTCGCCTAAAATTAGCGCAACAGAATCCTCCCCAATAAAATCTTCACCAAGAATAAACGCTTGTGCAAGACCGTCAGGGTTATTCTGTATGACATAAGAAAATTTTACACCAAACTGCGAACCGTCGCCGAGTAATTTTTTAAAGTTTTCTATGTCATGCGGTGTTGAGATAATAAGTATATCGCGAATTCCTGCCAGCATTAGCACTGATATGGGATAATACACCATAGGTTTATCATAAACTGGTAAAAGTTGCTTTGATACTGCAATTGTGCTTGGATAAAGCCTTGTGCCGGAGCCTCCTGCAAGAACTATACCTTTTTTAACGCCGCAATTTTGCATTTTATCCTCTCATTTCAATGTATTCTTTTAGTGATTCTCTCCAATCGGGGCAAATTCCACCGTTATCCATTGCACTAAATTTCGGGCGTTTTGCATCTCTGGGGAATTCATCCGTTGTGCAGGGTTTAAGGTTCGCCTCTATGTTTGTAAGTTTAAATATTTCTTTTGCAAATCCGTACCAGCTTGTGTAATTGCTACCGCATGTGTGATATATTCCATAGGGTTTTTGATTTGAAATAAGTGTTATAATTGCGCGGCAAAGTGCAACCGTCCATGTGGGACAGCCGACTTGATCGTCAACGACTTTTAGCTCGGGATTTTTGCTAAGTGTAATCATTGTTTCAACGAAATTTTTGCCATTGTGTCCATACAGCCAGCTTGTGCGTGCTATATAGTATTTTTCGCAATTTTTAATAACTTCTTTTTCGCCGGCTAACTTTGATGCGCCGTAGACATTTTGCGGATTTGTTTCATCTGTCGGCAAATATAAGGTATTTTTAGTGCCGTCAAAAACGTAATCTGTTGAAATATAAACCATTAATGCACCTGCTTTATTTGCAGCCATTGCAACATTCCTTGTGCCGTCGCAATTTATTTTATAGGCATTTTCACTGTCATTTTCCGCCTTATCAACATTTGTGTATGCTGCACAGTGTACTATTATGTCAGGATGTATGCTTTGAATAAAATCGTCCGTAGCATTTTGGTCGGTTATATCCAGATTATCAATGTCTGTTGGAATTACAAATGCACCAATGTTTTCAAGAATTGGGCACAAATCCTTTCCCAGCATGCCGTTTGCACCTGTTACCATTATTTTCATATCAAAGCCGCCTTTTTGTTTTCTATTGATTTAATCCAGTCTTGGTTGTTTAAATACCAGTTGATTGTTATTTTTATGCCTTCTTCAAAAGTTAAAGAAGGTTTCCAACCAAGCTGTGTTGTGATTTTATTGTTGTCAATAGCATATCTTCTGTCATGACCCAGTCTGTCTTGTACGTACTCTATTGAGCTTTCGTCTTTACCCATTTCTTTTAAAATTATTTTTGTAATTTCAAGGTTTGTTTTTTCATTGTGTCCGCCGACATTATATACTTCGCCTGTTTGCCCCTTGTGCAATACCGTATCTATTGCTTCGCAATGGTCGTAAACATAAAGCCAATCGCGAACATTTAATCCATCGCCATATACGGGAACTTTTTCGCCTTTTAATAACTTTGAAATAAAGAAAGGTATTAATTTTTCAGGGTATTGGTAGGGTCCGTAGTTATTTGAACATCTTGTAATTAATACAGGTGTCTTGTATGTTTCAAAATATGCTCTTACCAGCATATCAGCGCTTGCTTTTGACGCGCTGTAGGGCGAATTTGGTGCAAGCGGGGTTGTTTCATAAAAATAGCCGCTTTTGCCCAGTGTTCCGTAGACTTCATCTGTTGAAACCTGCAAATATCTTTGTATATTATGCTTTTTGGCATTTTCAAGCAAATTTAAAGTACCGCCCACATTTGTTTCAATGAAAATTTCAGGATTTAAAATTGACCTGTCAACATGGCTTTCTGCCGCGAAATTTACTATGCAGTCGACATCTTGTACAATTTGAGATACAAGGTTTTTGTCGCAAATGTTGCCATGTACAAAAGTGTAGTTTGGGTTGTCTTTTACATCGTTTAGATTTTCAATGTTCCCTGCATATGTAAGTGCATCTAAATTTACAATTTTGTAATCAGGATGTTTTTTTAGCATATGTCTTACAAAACAGCTTCCAATAAAACCTGCACCGCCTGTTACCAATATTTTCATAATAAATCTTCCTCTTTAATGTCTTTTAATCTCGGTTGTATTTTATCTTTATCGCTCAGTATCGGTTCAAAATCCAGCCCGTATTTTTTCCAGTCGATATTAATATCCGAATCGTTCCAGAGTATACCTCTGTCGTTTTGCGGCGAGTATTCGCCCGAGGCTTTATATAAAAGTTCTGCCGTGTCGCTGAGTGTTAAAAAGCCATGGGCAAAGCCTTCGGGGATGTAGAGCATATTTTTGTTTTCTTCGCTCAAAATTGCGCCCGTCCATTTGCCGAATGTTTTTGAATTTTTTCTTATGTCAACGGCGACATCAAAAATTTTACCTCTTATGCAGCGCACAAGTTTTGCCTGCATATGCGGTCTGCTCTGGTAGTGTAAGCCTCTCAGCACTCCAAAAGAAGATTTTGAGTGATTATCCTGATTAAAATCGTCTTTTATGCCGTTATTTACAAAGTCGGATTTTTTGTATCCTTCAAGAAAAAATCCTCTCTTGTCCTCAAATACTTTCGGTATAACAAGAATTACGTCATCTATGTCTGTTTTTCTAAATTCAAAAGGCATAACCCCTCCGCTTTATTGGAATTATACCTTAAATCATTTTGTAAAATCAATATATTAAAAAGTCTGCATTAAAATGCAGACTTCATCAAACTTCCCTATCCTTTAATTTTTATCTCTTATTTATTATGATAATTTAATCGCGCTGTCTTGAATACTTTGTTCCATTGCCTCATCTAAGCTTTCAAGTTCTGCCTGAGCAGCTTGCAGCTGTGTTTCAATTTGTGTTTGTTCGGCTTCTAACTGTTGGTCGCGTCTGTTGACATCGCCCATCAGAGCATCTTCATAACCTTGGAAGATTGAGTCGACTGCCATTTGCTGCTGCATTTGAGCAAGTGACATTTGGTCAAGGCTTGTTTGATATGCGCTCCATTCACTTGATGTGGGATCCAAACTTGAAGCTGACTGTTGAGCTTCTTGTAATGCTTCAGTGTAGCTTGAATTTATGGAGCTGTATTGCTGGTTTTTCATTGCATTTAAGTAGCGTTGGGTGTATTGAGATTGGTTGGCAATCGTCTGTCTTTCTTGGCTTATCTGCAACAACCTGTATTGCAGATTTGACACCCTTTGCTTTAATGCCATTTTCCTGAGCGATATTGTTACCCAGCCCATGACTGTCTCTCCTTTGGTTTAAGTTCCTCGTGTAAATTGATTTTTTCTCTTTACTCTTATATAAAAAATATTTATTTGAAAAAATTGCTTTTTCTTCTTAATTATGTTAAGAAATGTTAACATTATATATATTTTTTAAATCTCAAAAATCCTCAATACCCTTATATAGTATATATTTCATATGTTAACGTTTTATAAACGGCTTTGCTTATTTTTGAGAATATTTTAAATATAAACATGTGCTTTACGTGATATAATAAGCTCTATGAATAAGATTATAGTAATTTCGGGCAAGCAATACAGCGGAAAAGACACACTGGCAAAGCTGCTGCTCGCGGATTTAGGTGATTTTGTACGTGTCGGGATAGGCGATGCAATAAAAATCCAATACGCAAGGGAGCATAACCTGACTTTTGAGGAAGTGGAAAAAAATAAACATATCTACAGAAGTGCCCTTATAGAACTCGGTAATTGGGGGCGTTCGCAGGATTGCGACTTTTGGCTTAAAAGCATCGTAAATATGCCGGATAATATAATAGTTCCGGATGTCAGACTTATTCATGAAATTGTAGTTTTTAAGTCGTTTAATGCCTTCTGTGTCAGAGTTGAGGCTGATTTTGAGCACCGTTCAAAGCGTGCCGTTATTACAAATGAAAATGATTTAACCGAAACAGAGCTTGATAACTACAAAAACTGGGATTTTACGGTCGATAACAATTCGGATTTAGAGCATTTAAAAGAGCAAAAAGACAGGCTTTTGGCTATACTTCGCAAAAATTATTTGTAATAAGATTTATATATTCAAGAAGTTTTGTAAAATATTCCAAATCACAGGCACCGTTTGCAACTATGTCGCAATTGTCTTTTGCGGGAATTACATATTTCTTGCCCGCCGCACAAACGTAATCCCAGTGTTTTAGCGCGTTTTGATGGTCTTGATTTCTGATTTTTGCCCTGTCTAAGAAACGTTTTCTTCTTATTTTGTTGTCCAAATCGATATATATTTTAATATCAAACATATCATGAACTTCGCTGTATGTAGCCGCCATGCCTTCAACAACTATTATTTTTCTGCTTTTAACTTCTATTGCCTTGGCTACGCTTACTCCTGTTCCGTTAACAAGATACTTCGGCGCAAGTATGTCATGACCTTGTGCAAGCTGTTCAATGTCATCTCTCAGAAGGTCGAGCTGAAAGTTATGGGGTGAATCTACGTCATAGCCTGCATCTCTCAGTGCATCAAAATTTCCGTGCTTTTTTATTAAATCTGAAATATCGTTGAAATAGTTGTCTGTATTTAAAATTGTAATGGGAAGATTTTCTTTTTCGATGTATTTTAAAATTTCATTGCAAATGGTGGATTTTCCGCTTGCAGATTCGCCCGTTATGGAAATTAATATTTTTCTTTGGGGCTGGTTAATTAATCTGTCCAAAAATTTTTCCAGAAAATCGGGTTTAACACTTAAAAACAGGTTATTTCCGGATTTTTTATCGTAGTTAATAATTTGTTTGAACTTTGTCTTTAAATAAAACGCAAGAAATTCTCTGCCAATTCTTGTGTCAAAATTTGGCTTTTGAATTTTTTCCGTTTCTTTTTTGTCTATTAAATCTCTGATTAAAGCGTTCATTTGAATAATATAATAACTCTAAAAATATTTTGTTGCCAAAAGGGCGATTAAATTCTTAACACTTGAACATATTTCTTCATAATTTTTGCCGAGCGATCCGTCATTTGCAATAAAGATTAAACTTTGAAAAGCCTGACTCTGCGGTATCTGCCCCTCTTTTAAAAGATTTCTGTAGCTTTCGCGCAAGAGTCTTTTTATTCTGTTTCTTTTTGTAGAGCGCTTGTGAATTTTTTTGCTTACAACAAAGCCTACCCTTGTGGGGTAGTTTTGTTCTTCTTTATTTTTTCCGCCGTACAATATAAAATTTTCATCCGAAACTATTCTCTTTTGGCGGTATGTTGCAACAAAAGCGCTGTGGCTTGTCAGTCTTTGATTTCTTTTAAGCACGGTTTTTAGCTGTTATTGCGAGTTTGTGACGACCCTTAGCGCGGCGTCTGTTGATTACGCCCCTGCCGCCGGGTGTAGCCATTCTTGCGCGAAAGCCGCTGACGTTCTGTCTTTTTCTTTTTGTGCCTTCTAATGTTCTGCGCATTTATTTTCTCCTTGACATAGTTTTATTATCAGTATTTACTATACTAAGTAAAACATAGCGGAGTGTCAACTTATGAGTGTTAACAATTGTAACAGGAATAAAAAAATAGGTTTTATCGGATGCGGCAAAATGGCATCTGCAATTATCGGCGGCATTGTAAAAAGCGGCTTTGTTCCGTCCGAAAATATATTCGGATATGACGTAAGTGCACAGGCTTTAAATGTTGCGCAGAACAGCTTTGGTATAAACCCTCTGAAAACTGTCCCGGAGCTTGCAGATTCGGTTGATGTTATTGTAATTGCAACCAAACCTTTTGTAATAGCAGATGTTTTAGGGGAGTTGGAGGGCAAGACTTCAAATAAACTGGTGGTTTCTATTTTGGCGGGAGTCACTACAAAGAAAATCGAAGCAAGCTTGAAAAATACCCATGTAGTGCGTGTAATGCCAAATACTCCCGCATTTGTAAATGAAGGCATGTGTGCTCTTTGTGCCGGTCTGTATGCCGATGACAATGATTTGGATTTTGTTGAGTCCATGTTAAGAAACATCGGCAGGACATTAAGAATTGACGAAAAAAACATAGATATAGTAACGGCGCTGAGCGGCTCGGGACCTGCTTTTTACTATTATATTATAGATTTAATGGCAAAAGCCGCACAAAAGCTGGGACTTGATTATAAAACATGTCTTGCGCTGTCCGCTCAAACCGCACTTGGTTCCGCAAAGATGATTTTAGAGGACAACAAAACGCCAGATGAGCTGATTAGCGCAGTTACGACACCGGGTGGCTGCACCGCTGTCGGCAATGATGTTCTGGCAAATTCCGACATGTCGGGTGTAATTGATAAAACAATTAAAGACACAATGGAAAAAGCAAAAGCTCTCGGCTAGCTATCTTTTAGAGCGTGACAGCAGGAAGTCCACCTTGTCAAGCTCTGCTTTTTTGTTGCCGAGCATAATGTCCTCCGCATCTTCGAGGATTTTTGTAATCATAAAGCCGTTTTCGCCATCCGAACGCGGCTTTTTGCCTGTTTCAATACATTTTATAAAGTGCTGGCATTCAAGCTTTAATGGCTCAATTTCAAGATAATCAAATATCTCTATGCTTTGCTGTGCCGGTGTTTTGTTGTCAAAAATCTGCAATTTATTTTCAAGCAAAGTATCATCCAAAATCGCGGTAGCTTTATCGCCGCGAACAAGAAGGGTTACGCGCTTTTGCGGATGAATCCAGCTGTCGCTTACGTGTGCTGTTATATTTTTTTCAAATTGAATGGTTAAGTGTGTGATGTCAAAAATATTCTCATACTCGGCGCAGCAGCCCGTCGCATTCAGCACTTTAATCGGGTCAAGCCCGAGAACATGGGCTATCATTGACACATCGTGCGGTGCTAAATCCCACATAACGCTTCTGTCGTTTTTAAAATAATTTATGTTTAATCTGTCGCTTTGAACGTATTTAATATTGCCTAAAATGCCTTCCTGTACAAGCATTTTCAACCTGTTTACCGCCGGATGATATAAAAGCAGGTGTCCCACCATAAGTATAAGACCTTTTTCATCCGCCAGCTCTTTTAGTTTCCTTGCTTCCTGCGCTACTGTTGAAATGGGCTTTTCAACATAGACATGCTTTCCGGCTTCAAGAGCCATTTTAACAAGTTTAAAGTGTGTATGGCTCGGTGTGACAACACAAACGGCTTCAATTTCTGGGTTGTTTAATACGCTCTCGAAATCTTTTGTGGTGTGTGTACCGTCGTACTGTGCTTCAACCATTTTAAGGTTTTCATCGTCTATATCGCACACGGTGTGCAAAACTCCGAGATTGTAAAAGTTTCTTACAATATTTCTTCCCCAAATTCCACAACCCGTTACCGCTACAAATTTTTCTTTAGTGTCGTTACTGCGCATTTGTTCACCTGTTAAAACTCTTTGACTTTATTGTATTTAAAATATTTTATTTATTCAAGTTAAAAATATATTAAACTTATGTTATTATACTTTCTATGACAAAACGAGCATATTTGCAAAAAATTCCCGTTGATATTACAACGCTTGACTCCGCGCTAAAGTGCGCGCGGGAGTCTGTTGAAAACAAAACAAATCTCCATGTTGTGACGCTGAATCCCGAAATGATTACAAATGCAAAGAAAAATAAAGATTTCGCAAATGTTATAAACAATGCCGAACTTATTGTGGCAGACGGTGTAGGGATAAAAATTGCGCTAAAGCTTAAAGGTATAAACCAAGAGCGCATAGGCGGGGTTGACTATTCACGTCTGTTGATTAAAATGTGTGCCAAAGACAACCTCAGACTGGCGCTTTTGGGTGCAAAAGAGGAGGTTATATCTTCTCTTGTCGAAAAATTAAAGTCGGAATTTCCGAATATAAACATTGTCTTTGCGCACAACGGCTATTTTGATAATGATGATAAAATTCTTAACGAAATTAAAAATGCTGCTCCACAGGTGTTTTTGTGTGCTCTCGGCTCTCCTAAGCAGGAATTTTTTATTTACAGATTAAAAGAAATGTTACAAGGGTGCATAATGGTCGGCGTGGGCGGTAGTTTTGATGTTTTTGCGGGTTTTGTCAAAAGGGCGCCCCTAATCTGGCAAAAGCTCGGTCTGGAGTGGCTTTACAGGGTAATTAAGCAGCCGGAGAGATTCAGGCGCATTTTTCCGTCTTTGCCAATATTCCTATTTGAGAGTATAATAGATAGTGTAAAAAAGTAATTTGACAGTTTGTTTGAGGATATAGAAGGTTTTGAAAACTAATAATGCGCTAAGGTGCGATATACTGCGGATGATACACAATGCCAAATCGGGACATCCGGGCGGCTCACTGTCCTGTGTTGAGATTTTAAACGTACTTTATAATAAAATTTTATTTGTACCCAAAGAGTGGAAAAAGTCGCCGGATTTCGACAAGCGCGACAGGTTTGTACTCTCAAAAGGGCATGCCAGCGCGGCGCTCTACAGTGTGCTTGCACATTGCGGATTTTTCAGCCGTGAAGAACTTATGACCTTCAGGCATCTGGGTTCAAGGCTTCAGGGGCACCCCTCAACAAGGCTCGGGCTTGAAGGGATTGAAGTGTCTACGGGCTCGCTCGGTCAGGGATTGTCTATAGCCTGCGGCATTGCGCTTGCTCTCAAGTTGAACAACAACCCCGCGCGCGTGTTTGTGCTTTTAGGCGACGGCGAAATGCAGGAGGGAAATGTATGGGAAGCACTTATGAACGCCTGCGACAAAAAACTTAACAATATGGTTATAGTAATAGATAAAAATAATTTACAAATTGACGGCAGCACGGACGAGGTTAAATCAATCGAGCCTCTGGATAAAAAGCTTGAGTCTTTCGGCTGGCGGGTCGTGTGCGTTGACGGACACAGTGAGGAAGAACTTGAAAAAGCTTTTTTGAGCGCAAAGGGTTCACAGGTGCCTTTTGCGGTCATTGCAAACACAATTAAAGGTAAGGGCGTGTCATTTATGGAAAATAACGCGGGCTGGCATGGTAAAGCGCCAAATGATGACGAACTGAAAATTGCATTGGAGGAGTTAAATGCTTAAAAAAGAGACGGAAATAAAATCTCCCAGAAATGCATACGGTGAAACACTCGTCGAATTAGGGAAAAGCAATAAAAATATAGTTGTTCTGGATGCGGATTTGTCTTGCTCCACCCAGACCTGCAAATTTCATAAAGCTTATCCCGAACGCTTTTTCAACTGCGGTATAGCAGAGCAGGATATGATGTGCACTGCTGCAGGGCTTGCTTGCGAGGGTAAAATTCCTTTTGTGAGCACTTTTGCAATGTTTGCTACTGCCCGCTGTCTTGATCAGATAAGAAATTCAATTTGTTATCCCAAACTGAACGTTAAAATAGTTGCTACCCACGGCGGTATCACTGTCGGCGAGGACGGCGCTTCCCATCAAGCGCTTGAAGATATTTCCTATATGCGCTCAATTCCTGATATGAGTGTAATTGTTCCTGCCGACTATAATGAAGTTAAACAGGTTATTAAATATGTGTCTGAAATCTATGGTCCCGTGTATGTCAGGCTTGCAAGGACAAATTTAAGAACAATTTTTGATGAAAACGAATATGTTTTCAATCCCGAGCGTGCGGTTAAAATCTTTGAGGGAAGTGACGTAACAATTGTTACAAACGGAGAAACCCTTTGGGAAGTGATGAGCGCCGCTAAAATGTTAAAAGAAAAAGGGATTAGCGCGGAGGTTCTGCACACTCCCGTTGTAAAACCGTTCTTTGCGGCAGCTGATGTTATAGAAAGCGCCAGCAAAACAGGTCTTGTTATTACCGTAGAAAACCACAGTGTAATAGGCGGGCTGGGTTCTGCCGTTTGTGAGGTTCTGAGTGCAAATTATCCCGTAAGAGTACTTAGAATCGGTACACCCGACTGTTTCGGTCAAAGCGGAGAACAAAGGGCGCTTATGGAGTTCTTTTCTCTGACGGATAAAAGACTGTGCGACACAATTAGCAGGTATTTAAACAAATTATGATTGTAATACGTGATTTAATTAAACAGTACAAAAATAAATTTGCACTCTATAATGTGAATTTGCACATTAAGCCGGGTGAGTTTGTATTTCTTGTCGGCTCGTCGGGTGCGGGTAAATCGACTCTTATGAAAATGCTCTATCTTGAGGAGCATCCGACCCGCGGAAGCGTTCTTGTCGGCGGAATTAACATAAACAACCTTGCGCCGAATAAAATTCCAAACCTGAGGCGCTGCATGGGTATTGTTTTTCAGGACTATAAACTGCTGCAAAACCACACAGTGTATGACAATATTGCCTATGTCATAAGGACAATGGGTGTTTCTTCAAAAGAAATTGAAGCAAGGGTATACGGTGCGCTCAAGGTTGTAGGACTGGAAGATAAATATAAATCCAAACCATGTGAACTCTCGGGCGGAGAGCAGCAGAGGGTCAGTATTGCACGGGCAATTGTAAACGGACCCCCGCTTTTGATTGCGGACGAGCCTACGGGAAATCTTGACCCGAAAAACTCCATGGAAGTTATGCAAATACTTGAGCAGGTCAACCAGAGGGGTATTACAATACTTGTTTCTACTCATGACCATGCTATTGTTAATCATTTCAGGAAGCGTGTAATCACTCTTGAAAAAGGTCAGATTGTTAGAGATGTTCAGGCAGGTACATATGACTAACGGAACTCGCAGAAGCAGACTAAAACAAAAAGTAAAGTCACATTTGCCAAAAGACTGGCTGACGGAACTTCGTATTGCGTACAGAATTGGTATTGAAACCATAAAAGGAGTTGCACAGGCAGGGCTTATAAACATTGCTATAATTACCACTATGGCTGCAATTTTGACAATTTTCGGTGCGATTTTCAGAACAACACTCAGTGTTTCAAGCATGGTTTCCGCTATGGGAAATGTCCTTGAAATTTCGGCATATCTCAATCCGGATGCGGATATAAACCAAACGGTTAAAGAAATAAGAAATATTGAGCATGTTAAGGGGGTAAAATATATTTCGCGCGAAACGTCCTGGGCGGAGCTAAAGCGTGAGATTGATGTGCCAGATGTGCAAAACCCGCTTCCCGATACGCTGCATATAAAAGTGGATGACCCGAAAAACATTGAATCGGTTATGAATTTGGTCAAGCCGATTTCGGGTGTTGCGGATTTAAGCTATGCAAAAGATTTGGTTTCCAAGTTTCAGATGATAAACAAAATAAGTCATACAATTACTCTGGTTGTAGTAATTATTGCATGTATTTTGACAATAACTATCATAAATAATACAATTGAATTAGTAATCCAATCGCGCAAAGAAGAAATAGAGATTATGCGTTTGATGGGTGTATCCAACTGGTACATAAAGTCGCCACTTGTTTTACAGGGTGCTATATATGGCTTTTGCGGTGCACTTGTTGCAATAATTCCTATTAACATAGTGCAGGGATATCTGCAGAAAATGCATGAGTTTTTCATGATGCCTGCGTACTCTTATTCTCAAGGGCTTGTTGTATTTTCGGTCCTTTTGATAGGGGTTTTATTCTCCGCGGGCGGAAGTTTTATGAGTATCAAAAAACATCTTCAGGTATAGTACGGATAAAATGGATAATAACAGGATAAACCCACAACAGTATGTAGACGAGTTTAAAGACATCCCGCCGATGCCCAATGTTATGGTGCGTGCGCTTGAGGTGATTAAAAACCCTCAGACGGGAATTCGCGAACTTGCAAATATAATGTCGGTTGATCAGGCAATTTCCACAAAGACACTCAGTCTGGTAAATTCTGCTTATTACGGTTTCCATCAGCAAATTACATCTATCAATAAAGCGCTCGTAATTTTAGGCATGATGAAGGCTAAAAACATTATTATGAGTCTTGCGCTTAAGCAGATGATGACCGCACAAGGCTCCCGCGAGCTATGGGAGCACTCTACAAAGTGCGCTATAGCATCCGAGCTGCTTGCCGAAGAATTTAAGGTTATTAACCCTGATGATGCTTTTGTAATTGGTTTCTTGCATGACATAGGAAAAATGCTCTTAAATGCGAAAAATCCTATTAAATATTCAAAAGTCCGCTATATAGCACAGCAAAATCAGGCTGACCTTGTTGAAATTGAAGATTCGTTTTTCGGTACAAATCACTGCGTTTTAGGAGCACTTGTTTCCAAAAAATGGCAGCTGCCCGTTATTCTTACAAACTGTATACGATACCATCATAATCCGGTTCAATCTTCACTCCCCGGTGCATGCGGCATTGTATATATTGCAGACAGACTCGTACAGCCGAAAATTCCGAACCCCATTTTAGACCCGAAAATCATGGACAGATTGGATGTGCAAATCAGCGACCCGCTGGCGTTGCGTGAAAGCATACTTGCTAAAGCATCCATATTCTTAAAAGAAATGCAAAGTTCGTCTTAATCAAAAAGTCCGATTTGTCCGTTTGCTTCACTGTATTCCAAGCCAAGATGTTTGTACGCAAGCTTTGTTGCGCGTCTGCCCCTGTTTGTTCTTGCAAGCAGTCCTTTTTGAAGCAAAAACGGCTCGTAGACATCTTCTATCGTTCTTATATCTTCGCCAAGAGCCACAGACAGCGTTTCTACTCCGACGGGTCCGCCGTCATAATTTTTGATTATCAGCTCCAAAAGTGCTCTGTCCGTGTTGTCAAGCCCTAAGTTGTCAATGCAGAGCGAATTTAGCGCCTCTTTTGCAATGCCTTTTGTAATTTTACCGTCGTATTTCACAAGTGCATAGTCGGCGGTTCTTTTAATTAATCTGTTTGCAATTCTCGGTGTGGCTCTTGAGCGGGAGGCGATTTCTTTTGCGCCTTCATCGTTAATTTTTATATTTAATATTTTTGCACTTCTTTTTATTACGTCTGCAAGTTCATCAATTGTATAGAATTCCAGCCTGTGAATTATGCCGAATCTGTCGCGCAAAGGTCCCGATAATGCGCCCGCTTTTGTTGTTGCGCCGATTAGTGTAAACTTTGGAACGGGCACACGCATTGTTTTTACACTCTGGCTTTTGCCTGTTGTAAGGTCAATAAAAAAATCCTCCATTGCAGGGTAGAGTATCTCCTCCGCCACTTTGTTCAGTCTGTGGATTTCATCTATAAAGAGAATTTCTCCGCCCTTGAGTGACATTAAAATGCCTATGATATCACGCGGGCGTTCAAGTGCGGGAGCAGAAGTTATTTTGATATTAACGCCTATTTCATTTGCAATTACGCCCGCAAGAGTCGTTTTCCCAAGCCCCGGAGGTCCGTAAAATAAAAGGTGATCAAGCGGGATGTTGCGTTTTTTGCTTGCCTCTATTGTTATTTTAAGAGTTTCCTTGAGCGCACTTTGCCCGATATACTCATTAAAAGTTTTGGGACGGATGTTTTTTTCATAGGTTTTGTCAAACTCTACTTCTTTTGTTTCCAAATCCTGTGATTTACACTTTGACACGTCTTTTGCAGTGTCTTTTGAATATTTATTTTTGCTGTTGTCATCTGATATAATCATTTTACTATGCTATTCTAACCGATAAAAATTATTAGTCAAAGGCACAATAATTTATTTTTATTTTTTTGTGTTAATATTAATTTAAAAGGGAGAAATTCATCAGGAGAGTTTAATGAGTTTAGTTGATATACTTTTAAAAATATTTAAAGACCCGAACGAGCGCAAAATTAGCAGAATAATGCCTGTTGTAGAGCATATTAACGCGCTTGAGGAGGAGTTTTCAAAACTCACTGATGAGGAGCTTAAGGCTAAGACGGCGGAATTTAAAGAAATTCTCTCAAAGCGTGAAACTTCAAGCGACTTTAAAAAAGACAGAGAGCTTGAAAAAGCAGCGCTTGATGCTATTTTGCCCGAAGCCTTTGCAACCGTTCGCGAAGCAGGTAAAAGAGTTTTAAACATGCGCCATTTTGATGTGCAGCTGATAGGCGGCATATTTCTGCATAACGGTCACATTGCCCAAATGCGCACAGGTGAAGGTAAAACACTTGTTGCAACCCTGCCTGCGTACTTGAATGCTCTAACGGGCAAGGGCGTACATATTATCACGGTAAATGACTACCTTGCAAAGCGCGATAGGGACTGGATGGGAAAAATTTATGAGTTTTTGGGACTCTCTGTCGGGGTTATTCTCTCACAAGGCTCGCACAGCAGTGACTTTAGAGCTAAAAAGGCGGCTTATGCATGTGATATAACATATGGTACAAATAACGAGTTCGGTTTTGACTATTTGCGTGACAATATGTCAACTTCGCTTGAGGCGCTTGTGCAAAGACCGTATAACTATGCAATTATAGATGAAGTTGACAGTATTTTAATCGACGAAGCGCGCACCCCGTTAATTATTTCGGGACGTCTTGAAAAATCCGCACAAACTTATCAGTTAATGGCTCAAATAGCACCGCAGTTAAAGAAAGTTGAACACTATGAAGTTGATGAGAAAAATAAAAATATTATTTTAACCGAGGACGGTATCGACAAAGCTTGTGAACTGTTAGGCGTAAGCGACTTGTTTGACATTCAAACGCAATATGCCCACCATCTGCTGCAGGCACTTAAAGCCAAAGAACTCTTTATTAAAGACACCGACTATGTTGTTAAAAATAATGAAGTTATGATTGTGGATGAGTTTACGGGCCGTATTATGGAGGGCAGGCGCTGGAGCGAAGGGCTTCATCAGGCAATTGAAGCAAAAGAAGGTGTTCCCATTCAAGATGAAACACAGACTCTTGCAAGCATTACATTCCAAAATTTATTCAGACTCTACCCCAAATTATCAGGCATGACGGGTACGGCAATGACCGAGGAAGCGGAATTCGGAAAGATTTATAATCTGCCATGTACCGAAATCCCGACCAACAAGCCCGATATCAGGATTAATTACCCTGATGTTATCTATAAAACAAAAGAAATGAAATACCAAAAAGTTGCCGATGAAATTGAGCAAATGGCTAAAATGGGCAGACCGACCCTGGTTGGTACCATAAGTATTGAAAAATCCGAGTATCTCTCAGATATTCTAAAGAAACGCGGAATTAAACACAATGTCTTAAACGCAAAAGCTCATGAACGCGAAGCGTATATTATTGCGCAGGCGGGAAGGGTTAACGCGGTTACAATTGCAACAAATATGGCGGGACGAGGCACGGATATTCTTCTTGGCGGTAATCCGGAGTATCTTGCAAAAGAAGACCTTGATAATATGGGTATTACCCCCGAGTCTGCGGATTATGAACAACAAAAAGAGGCGGCTCTTGTGCGTGCAAGAAAAATTACCGAAGAAGAACACGCCAAGGTTGTTGCACTTGGCGGATTGCATGTAATTGGTACAGAGCGCCATGAATCAAGGCGTATCGATAATCAGCTCCGCGGTCGTGCTGCCCGTCAGGGCGACCCCGGCTCTACAAAATTTTTCCTCTCTCTTGAGGACGATTTAATGAGAATTTTTGGCGGGGACAAAATATCGGCTCTTATGAATATGCTTAATATCGAGGAGGATATGGCTATTGAAAATCCGCTTATAACGCGCCAGATTGAATCCGCACAAAAGAAAGTCGAAACATATCACTTTGATATAAGAAAAAGCGTGCTTGAATATGATGACGTTATCAACATTCAAAGAGAGAAATTTTACATACAAAGGCGTAAAGTCCTTGCCGCAAAGAGTTTAAAATCAGATATTGATTATATGATAAACCTTGAAGTGGATAAAATTCTAAAACAGTATATTTCTCCCGACATGCCGCCTGCAGAGTATGTTAAGGACGATATTAAAATGCTGGCAAATGAAATTCATCTGGTTTTCCCGCAGTTAAGCGATGTCGGCATGGAGGAACTGATGGAAAAAAGATTTCAGGAGATGTCCGATTACTTAAAAGAGCTTGTAAACAATGCTTACCGAAATATGGAGGTGTCCTCCATTGACAGCTTTAACGATGTAATGAGCCGTTACGGTTCGCCCGATACCCCAAGACAAGAGGCATTTTCGGATGATAATGTCATGCGCACCCTTGAGCGTGATATACTTTTGCAGGTTATTGACTCAAAATGGATTGACCACCTGAATAATATCGATGCCCTTAAAGACTCTATCGGGCTTGTGGCTTACGGACAAAAAGACCCGCTTATCGAATACAAAAAAGAGGCTTTTAATCTTTTTAACTCTATGATGTCGGATATCCAGTCAGAAACAGTAAGACATCTGTTCAGAGCGCGTTTTGGTATACAGGTTCTGGATGAAAATCAAAACGCACTAGAAGATATTCCGTTTATGGATGAAGATTTTGAACCTGAAACCGAGCTGACACGCGCACTTAAAAATTCTACTCCAAACTATGTGGATGAGCAGCCTCAGGAAGATATGCCAAAAGTCGGCAGAAACGACCAGTGCCCTTGCGGGAGCGGATTGAAGTACAAAAAATGCTGCGGTAAAGATAAGTTTTAGTTTATACTTTTACACTTGTTTTCGTAATTTTCTTGTATTTTGTCTTTAACTTTGACTGTGCAGTGAGCTGCAAGTCCTGTTATGAGCATTGCAATTATGTAGCTTAAAAACCCTACTGCATTTGATAATCTCATTTTTTTAAGTAGGCTTGGCGAATTTTTAAGAGCGTCTTTTGCAAGCTTATCTCCTTTTAGTGTTGCTACCCCTTCTTCAATTGTCGTTGGCAACATACTTGCTGCAGCTATGAGACCGGCATGGTTTTTAATGAATTGTCTTACTCCTTTTTTCTTGTTGCCGTTTTCATCTACTGCATTTGCTTTATCTTTAAGAGTTAGTGCACTTAGTAATACTGCTAATGTTCCAAAGATGTATGCAAATTGTCTTGAACTTTGCAGAATTTTTGTTGCACTTTCAAAATTATAATTTAGCGCGTGTCCGAGTTCATGAAAACTTGCAAGCTGTATCCCTTTTCCCTTTTGCGGCAACATTATGGTATTTATACCATTTGCCCAAAAGAAAGCATTCTTGCCATTTTGAACTTCCTTCGCGTAATATTCCATTCTTGGTTTGAAACTTCCTCTAATGCATCTTTCAAACGCTGAATCTTCTCCATAAAATTTGGTGAAAAATTTAGTCATTTTAGAGTTCATGAACATTTCAGTGCATTTTTGGGTTACTTCATTAATATTTTCTTCACTTACATGAAATACATTTAGACCTTTCTGTTTAATATTTGACTTTTCTATTGCAATCTCAAGCGCATTAGATATTATATCTGCTTCTTTTGGAGTTATAGAATTTGAAATTTTCTTCATAACTGGCAAAAACAACAAACTGCTCACAACGGGTACTTGATTTGATATAACTCTGTTTACCAAATAACCTGCTATAATGCCTTTATTTTTTTCCTTTTTTAAATTCGTATTTTGATTTGTTGAGTGTTGCTGTGCACAAAAGTTTATTTTCATTATTTTGCTTTCATTTTCCCTTGCAGCTCTATAAAACATCAGAATAAAAAAAATTGCTAAATAAAAAAGGGCTGTGCGCTAGCCCTTTTTTGATTTCGTATCTTATTTCGCGCACTCCAGATAAAATTTTGCACCCTGTTTGGTTTGTCTTTGTTTAAAAATATCATCAATCAAATTGAGTGTTTCAAATTTATTGTTTACCCACTTCGGAGCAATAAGGGTTTTTGAATACCCGCTTCCCGCAAGCCTGTGAATTGTTGTATCGGGCGGTAAAATCTCCAGAAAATCGCACACAAGTTCGCAGTATTGCTGCATATCGAGCAATTTAAAAGGTTTATTGTTATACATTTTTGCAATCGGTGAATCTTCAAGTATGGTAAGCATATGCAGCTTTATCCCGTCAATATTGAGTTTCGCCAATCGCTTCGCACTTTCAAGCATCATCTCGCGACTTTCGCCTTCAAGCCCTAAAACCATATGGACACATACTTTTATTCCCTTTTCTTTTGCAAGTTTGTATGCTTCCAAAAAGCACCCGTAATCATGCCCGCGATTGATTTTCTTAAGTGTTTCATCGTGTGTGCTTTGCAGTCCAAGCTCGAGCCACGGGTTTTTGTAGCCTGAAATTAATTCAAGCTTTTTTTCATCTATGCAATCAGGGCGCGTGCCTATTGATATTCCTAAAATCCTTTCGTCGCAATATGCAGAGTCATATATTTTTTTAAGTTTATCAACGGGCGCATAGGTATTTGTAAATGCTTGAAAGTAGGCAATAAACTTTTGGGCGCCAAAGCGCGCATTTAGGGTGTTTATTCCCGTTATAACCTGATTTTTTATGTCCAGTTCGCTTGAATGCGCTTTTGAAAAACTCCCTGATTCATCGCAAAAAATGCAGCCGCCTTTTGAGATTGTGCCATCTCTGTTCGGGCAGCTAAAACCTGCGTCTATTGTTATCTTATAGACTTTTTCACCATATTTATTTTTCAGATATTCACTAAAAGCATTGTACGCTTTTTGCATAAAACTCTATCCTTATATAATTAAATTTTATTCTTATAATCCGCTTTTGGCAAATAATTTAAAAATTATGATATAATTCTTATAAAGACAGATTTATTTAGGTGGATTTATGAAAATTTTAATTTCAAATGACGACGGCATTGCGGCAATAGGTATAAAAGCTCTCATTACAAGGCTTTCAAAAGAGCATGAAGTATATGTAATCGCTCCAGACAGAGAAAGGAGCGCTGCCGGTCACTCTTTGACCCTGCACACGCCTTTAAGAGTTGAGGAACTCGATTCGCAGTTTGGCGCAAAAAGGGTCTGGGTAACATCGGGCACCCCGGGTGATTGCATTAAACTGGGGATTTGCGCAATCCTCGGACCTGACGAGCTTCCGGATATCGTTATTTCGGGTGTTAATCACGGTCCGAATCTGGGTACGGATATTTTATATTCGGGTACTGTAAGCTGTGCTATGGAGGGCGCTATGCTTGATTATCCGAGTATCGCCGTGTCGCTTGCAAGTATGTCAAATGACCCTTTGTATTTTGACGTTACGGCAGATTTTGTGGCAAAATTTTTACCTAAATTTGAAAAAATTGATTTTCCAAAGAAAACAATTTTAAATATCAACGCTCCGGCGCTTGAAGAAGAAGACATCGCGGGTGTTGAGATTACAAAGCTCGGTACAAAAATGTTTACCGATAATTATGAAAAACGTATTGACCCGCGCGGAAAAGTTTACTACTGGATGGCAGGCGAGCTTACGACAAAACATGAAGAAGACGGAACGGATATAAGTGCCGTGCGTGCAAACAGGATTTCAATCACCCCCGTTACTTTTGAGATGACTCATAAAAGTATTATGGCTGATTTGGAAAAAGAATTTTGCAAGGACGGTATTTGCGATTGGTACGGATATGGCTCAAATCACTCTTAACGGAAAAAAGCATGAAGTTGCGGAAAATACTTTACTGAGCGATTTACTCTCGACAATGGAATTGCCGAAGTTCTTTGTTGTAGAGAAAAACATGCAGATTGTATACAGGGAAAATTTTGAAAAAGAAACTCTTAAAAACGGCGACTGCATTGAAATTGCGACATTTTGCGGCGGCGGCTAGAATAATTTGAACGCTTGTGCTAAAATTCTCTCGTACATTTGTGAGGATTTTATGAATAAACGTGCATATATAAGCGTATACGATAAAACAGGCATCGTCGACTTTGCCAAAAAATTGAGCGCTCAAGGCTGGGAAATTGTTTCGACGGGGAACACATGTAAAGTGTTAAACGATAACGGGATAAAAGCTCTTGAAAGTTCTACAATTACAGGTTTTGGCGAACTTCTGGGCGGTAAAGTTAAGTCCCTGCACCCTGCGATTTTTGCTTCTGTTCTGGCTGATGAAAATGAAGTGCCGGAGCTTGAGTATGCGCCTTTTTCGCTTGTTGTTGTAAACTTATATCCCTTTGAAGCCTACAGAGGCGTAAACGCTCATATTGATACATTGCTTAAAAACATTGATATAGGCGGGGTTGCACTTCTCAGAGCCGCCGCCAAGAACTATAAAAACGTAACAGTTATTTGCGATATAAATGATTACGATATCGATATTAACAACGTCGATGAGCCTATGCGCCAGAAACTCGCGCTTAAAGTCTTTGAGAAAACATCAAAGTATGATTTTACAATTTTTGAGGAGTTGTCATACAACTTCGGATATTGTGAAAATGACTTGCTAAATTCGCAAAAAGCATTTTATTTTGATAAAATTTGCGATTTAAGATATGGTGAAAACCCTCATCAAAAGGCTGCATTGTATTCTTATGACAGACAGCTCGATTATGAAATTTTAAACGGCAAGGAGATGTCCTATAATAACATTTTAGACTCGACAGCAGCATTGAATATTGCATGCGAGTTTTATGACGTGAATGCGTGCGTAATTGTGAAACATACAAACCCCTGCGGTGTCGCACTGGGTAAAACAATAGAAGATGCATGGCTAAAAGCGCTTGACTGCGACCCTCTCAGTGCTTTTGGCGGAATAGTTGCTTTTACAAAAGAAATAGACGATACTGTTGCAAAGCACCTGACATCAATGTTTTTAGAAGTTATAATTGCGCCTTCTTATACGGACGGCGCTCTTGAAATCCTAAAGACAAAGAAGAATTTGAGGGTTATAAAAATTAATACGGAACTTGATAAATATTCAAACTTTGTATCTCAAGAGGTTAAACTCACTCCTTTTGGTGCTCTGGTTCAGGAAAAAGACACGCTTGAACTCGATCCGGATAAGTTTAAGATAGTTACAAAAAATAAACCTACGCAAGAGCAGATTGAGGATATGGTTTTTGCCTTTAAAGTTGCAAAACACGTTAAATCTAACGGTATTGTGGTTGCAAAAGATTTGCGCGCGCTTGGCATATGCGGCGGTCAAACAAGCAGGGTGGGCGCAGTTGAAATTGCAATTAACAGAGTATGTGACTCTCCAAAGGATGCGGTACTTGCAAGCGACGGATTTTTCCCCGCTATAGACAACATTCACCTTGCTGCTCAAAACAGAATTGCCGCAATAATCCAGCCTGCAGGCTCCATAAAAGATAAAGAAGTAATTGAAACTGCCGACAAAATGGGTTTGGTTATGGCAACAACAGGTATAAGACACTTTAGGCACTAGGATTTTATATGAAAAGCGCAGACAAAAAAGCATTAATAGGATTAAGTACGGGGCATTTTATGGTAGACTGGTACGCTTCAATACTTGTGCCTCTCTACCCGCTTATAACTGCTAAACTCGGCATTTCACTTTCTTTTATAAGTACAATTATCGCTTTCGGTCATATGCTCTCATCTATGCTGCAGCCCTTGTTCGGCTATATTTCTGACAAGTTGAAACACAGAACTTTTATGTTCTGGGGGCTTGTTATGGCATCCGTATTTATCCCGCTTACTGTGGTGTCCGATTCTGCTAAATTTTTAACTCTCTTTTTAATCTGCGGTATGTGCGGAAATGCTTTTTATCACCCGCAGGTTACATGTCTTGTAAATACATTCAGTTATAATAACCCTAAACTGGGCAAGTATATGGGCATATTTTTGGGTCTTGGTACCATAGGTTATGCTATTGGTCCCCTGTGCTCATCAAGTACCGTTGCCGCCTTTGGTGAAAATTCTATTCTTTTCTTTTCTATTCCGGGTATTTTAACTGCTCTGCTTATTTATTTCCTTGTTCCAAAAATCCCTGCAGATACAGTGTGCGAAACAAAAGAAAGCTTCTTTGCAATCACAAAGGAAATTTTAAGCTCTAAAGTTATTCTCTCTCTGGTGCTCATTGCCGTTGTAAAATCGGGTGTCAGCATAAGTTTTGGCACATATATGCCGTTTTTACTTGAGCAGAACGGATTTTCGCTAAATCAAACAGGGCTTATTGTGACATTATTTTTTACTATCAGCGGAATTGCGACCATGATAAGCCCAAAACTTGAAGAAAAAATCGGCGGTGCAAATGTTATAAGGCTTTCTTTCTTATCAATTTTGCCTCTTACTCTGCTTACCCTGTATGTACTTGACAAAATTCCTTATCTTGCGGCTTTATTGTTTATCATAACAGGCTTTTTTATTTTGCTCTCGGTATCCGTTACGCTTGTAAGCGCTCAAAAGCTTGTGAGCAGAAACAAAGGCGTAATATCAGGCATTATGCAGGGTTTCAGCTGGGGATTGGGCGCACTTTTCCTCGCCCCCATGGGCTTTGTAGGTCAGTACTTGGGAGTTGATAAGATACTTATTATTATGAGTTCTATTGCCTTTCTAACGGGTATTTTCGGCATTCCAAAAGAGTTAAAAGAAATTTTTGAAAGTGAAGCAAAAGCTTAAATTGTTAAGTTTTATTAACACAACAACATTTAAATTGGCAATTTCTCCGAAATAAAATACTTTATTAAAGTACGGAATGGGATTTAAAATTAAATTTAAAGGGAGAGAAATATGGCAATAGGAGCTAAGGATAAAATTGATGCACTTCTGGTTAAAAAATATCAGGGTTTAAAGGTTGATAACCCCGTTATTCAAACATCAATGATTGATCCGGACAGAATGCTTGAAGCCATGAATGATTTTGCCGCAATACATATGAATGCAATAAACATTCAACAGCAGCTGAAAGAAACCTGTATCAAGGCTATTTCTCTAAATATCCAATATCGTAAATCAAGAAATTTAAAAAGCAGAAGAAAAGTTGCAAAAGCTGCTAATTAGTTGCATAATTTCTAAATGAAACATGCAAACACAAAACTGATTTTGGCTTCAAATTCGCCGCGCCGCCGCGAAATACTTACACGCTTCGGCTATGAATTTGATATTGTTAAATCATATTATAAGGAAGATTATTTTGAGACATTTTCATATGAAAACATAAAAAAGAATTCGCTGGGTAAGGCACTGGAAGCTGCTCAAAGAATTTCTTATAACGCAGTGATTATCGGTGCTGATACCATGGTAATCCTCGATAGTGTGTGTTTGTTAAACAAGCCTCGAAATTTCAACGAGGCTGTTTTTATGCTCAAACGCCTGAGCGGCAAGACACACGCTGTTGTAACCTCAATTTCTCTTGTACAGTCAAATTCTCTTAAAAACACTACACAATACACAAAAACGTTCGTCACCTTTAGAGAGCTCTCGCAGGAGGAAATTGTTAACTATATTAATACAAAAAATCCTCTCGATAAAGCGGGCAGCTACGGCATTCAAGACTTCTTAGACGAAAATACATATAAAAACCCTCCGGATAAAAGTTTTATTTCGGAAATAAAAGGCGACTACTACAATGTCGTGGGTTTTAGCCCGTATGTTTTTAAAAGTATGCTCGCACATTTTCAAAAAGCTTTACTTTAGTCCTTATGTGTAGTTTAATAGTTGTATCGACGAGATAGCGGAATTGGTTTGGATGATAGAGATTTTAAAAACACAGGATAATAACGAGCTTGTCGAATTAAGTATCTCAGAAGCGCAGTGCGGCTCCTGGTTTAATCTTATCGACCCGACTTATGAAGAAATACAAAAAGTTTCCCTTGTTTTAAATTTAGACGAAAGCTTTTTGAGAAATTCTCTCGACGTAGATGAGCGCTCCCGTATGGAATACGAAGACGGTCATATGCTTATCATCACAAATATTCCGGTTATGGAAGATGAAGGTGCGTTTGACACTCTGCCGCTCGGGATAATCTTCACCCCGACAAGCTTTATAACAGTCTGCTCCAAAGAAAACAGAATTATAAGCTCCTTTAATAAAGAAACGGCAAGTTTCTTTGATACCCGCAACAAGACACGTTTTCTGCTTAATATTCTGTTTCGCTCCACAAAATACTATCTTCGATATTTAAACTTCATAAACAAACAGACAGACAAAATCGAGGATGATTTGCGGCGCACAATGAAAAACAAAGCACTTTTTCAGCTTTTTGAAGCGCAAAAGTCGCTTGTATACTTTACAACGGCGCTAAAAGACAACTATATTGTGCTGCAAAAGATTATGCGCCTTACAAAGTCTACTTTTATTACCCCCTTAAAGTTTAAAGAGGACGACATCGACCTGCTTGAAGATGTGATTATCGAAAACAAACAGGCGCTTGAAATGGTTGAAATGCACAGAAACATTCTTGAAAATATGATGGATGCTTTTGCTTCGATTATTTCAAATAACTTAAATATCGTGATGAAATTTTTAACTTCAATTACAATAATTCTTGCAATACCTACCATGTTTGCAAGCTTCTGGGGCATGAATGTTCATCTCCCCTTTGCTTCGCACCAGTTTGGCTTTGTGATTGTGATTTTAATTTCAGGTGTTGCTTCTATGTTTGCAGCCGCACTTTTTGCCAAAAAGGGCATGTTCTAATTTTGCACAAAAAAACGGACACGCTATCTGTGTTCGCGTGCCCGAATAAGATACGAAGTTTATTTAAGATGTCACGATTCGTGAACTTTTGCCCTTAGCCTCAATTGTGCGAACAATTGCTAAACTGTTACCCTGAACCTGACGTCTTGTCATCCTGAATTTATTTCAGGATCTTATCAACGTTGCATGGTTAGTTTTCAACGTTGCACTTATTCGCCTGTGCTCTAAATCATATTCACACTTTCAATGTTCGATAATTACGTTAAGACATCATCACTCTACCCAGTATATGAACACATACCCCCCTTGTCCCTGTGCACCTGACCCCGGGTTAGGATAGAGCGTAGTATTCTCGCTCCAGCCTCCGCCTCCGCCTCCTGCACCTGCCTGTCCATAATCTATT
>CASGEP010000022.1 GCA_949300515.1 uncultured bacterium | reverse complement strand
CAGGGTTATTGTACCGTCTTTAACCCTTTTTGTAATAACGGGCGCTAAAAGTGTAAGTATGACAGAGATTATAAGCGTTGTTACAAGCAGCTCTGCCAGTGTAAATCCTCTTTTTTTCTTCATTTTTTTATCCTTATCCATGTGTGAAATTTGCAGTACAACTGTCGCCTGTAAAGAATGTATACAGACTGTTACGAAATGTTAAATACAAAAATTGGCATGCTAATGTGAAAGACATTTGGCATGCTTTGTTTAAATCGGTGTCATGCGCGGCGCATGTACTCTTTTCCCCTCGTCATCGTTCGTATTCCTTAATTCAATAACTATAAAATCCAGGTAAATATAATTTGATAATTATATTATATATCGTATAACAATATAAATCAACAACTAATATAGCTATTACGATATAATTATTTCCGGCATTTGTTGCGAGAATATTTATAAGAGGTAAGTATGATTAGCTTAAAGGTAGGGCTGGGAAAAAAGATTAAGCGCATTAGGGAATCTAAGAACTACACGCAAGAGTACTTAGCTGAGCTTGTAGGGATTGAACAGGCTACTTTAAGCAATATAGAGCGCGGAAAGTCTTATCCGACGGTTGATACACTGCAAAAGATTGCGGATTCGCTTTGTGTGGAGCCGTATATTTTATATAAGTTTGAGGATAATAAATCTAAGGATAAGATAATAAGTGAAATGCTTGATGCGATGAGGGAGGACGAGAGTCTGGCGAGGCTTGTTTATAATTTTTTTATTTGTGTCAGGTGATTTTTTATTCCGAGAGCTGCGCAATATGCGCTGCTCCAACAGTTTTGAAGGTTGTAACCCCCGCAAAAGCCGTCTATGTCCATTACTTCCCCGCAGAAAAAGATTTTGGGATTTATTTTTGATTGGCAAAAGTTATTTGTCTCATCCAGTTTAACGCCGCCCGAGGTGACTATTTCGCCTTTGTTGTCGGTGTTTGTAACGCTAAAGGTTATGTTTGCAAGGGAGCGGATTTGTGATTTATTAACTTCGGCGCTTTTGATATTGTAGTTATCGCCCAGAATTGCGTGCGCAAGCGACTTTGGGATGAATTGGGATGTAACGCTGCCGAGGGATTTTTTGGGATTTTGCTTAAGTGCGTTTGTTAAGTCCTCGGGTGAAATCAGCGGCAGGGTGATGTCGTAGGGGAAATTGTTTCTTGCATTTAGGGAGGATATTTTGTATATAAGAGGTCCTGAGATACCGTCTTTTGTAAAGAGAATATTTCCCTGCGGAGTGTTAAGTACTACGCCTTCGGGGTATTTAGGGCTGTTTTCAGACAGTTTAAGTCCGCAGAGTGCGGGTTTAGGCGGAATTATCGTGTGTCCGGTTTGAGAGGCGAGGTTGAAGTTATCTTTTGCACCTGTTGATATAATTATATAGTCATAGTTTTTGAGTTGATTTATATTTGTGATGTTTTGTTTGATTATTTTTGTGCGCTTTAGCGCGTTTAGCATTTTTTGGCGCATATCTTTTGATGAGTTTGACAGGGGGAAATATCTTTCATCCTGCTGCATATAAGTTTTTATGCCGATAGAGGAGAAGAAGCCGAGACTATCCGTGACAAAATGGCGGGAGAAAATTGAGTAGAGGAATTTTTCGCCGCGGGGGTAGTTTTTTGCAAAGTCTGTGATGTCATCTGCGGCGTGGGTTAAATTGCACCTGCCGCCGCCTGTTGGAAGGAGAGTTTTCAGGGGAGAAGATTTTTCGCAGATATCAATGTTTAAATTTGTTAATTTTTCAAGCGCGAGTGCACAGTAAACGCCTGCGGGACCTGCACCGACTATTACCGCGCGCGGATTGTTTTGCGGTTTTGTCATTTATCCGCCCCGGGCATAACGGTGCCGTATAAAAAAACGTCTTCGGGGTTTTCGAGTGCTTCATGCATTTCAATGATATTTTTTTTGAGTACGGGGTGGATGTAATTTGCATTGACTTCTATCATCGGAACGAGTGCAAAAGCCCTTAGGTGGACGTATTTGTGGGGTATTTCAAGAATTTCGTTTTTAAATATTAAGTCATCGTAAAATAATATATCGATGTCTATTATTCTTTCGCTCCATTTCGGTTTGCCTTCCCTTATTCTGCCAAGCTGTGACTCTGTGTTTTGGCAGACTCTTAAAAGTTCAATCGGGGAAAGGTTTGTTTCTATTGCGATTGCGGCGTTAATAAACCAGTTTTGGGATTTTAGTCCCCATGGCTGTGTTTCATAAAATGAAGAAGCGCGAAGGAGCTTGATGTTATTATCGCTTGTAAGAAGTCTAACCGCCTGCTGAATATTTGACAGGCGGTCTGCTAAATTTGAACCCAGTGACAGATAAGCTTTTGACATATATTTATTCCTGATTAACATTTTATTATTCTTTTGATATAATAGCAACTGAAATATTTTTTACAGGGGTTAATATGAACAAAAATCAATCTACGGGAGTTTATATTATTGTCGGAATAATCGTGCTTTTGCTTGCAGTTGTAGCCTTTGCGGGTCCTACGACGACAAGCAGCGAGATTTCATATTCACAGTTTCTGGACAAGGTTAACGCGGGCGAGATAGAGAGCGTAACTATTTCTAAAAATTTTGTAAGCGCCGTACCTAAAGGAGCGGCTGCCGAGGGAGAAAAAGAAGAACAAAAAGTTCCCGCGGGCGATATTGTAGGGCTTTCCAATATTAATCAGCCCGCGACTTTTCAGTATAAAATTCAAATTCCCGAAAATGACCCGAATTTGCTCTCGGTATTAGAGAAAAATAATGTGGAAATAAATGTTAAAAAACCTCAGGAAGGGTCGCTTCTGGGTGCAATAGGCTCGCTTTTAATTCCTTTATTTTTTATCGGGCTGATTGTGCTTTTGCTGCGCGGTATTCAGCAGGGCGGCTCCGCGGCGATGAACTTTGGCAAATCGAGAGCAAAAATGATGCTTGAAAATAAAGTAAAAGTGACATTTAACGACGTTGCAGGAATTGACGAGGAGAAACAGGAGCTTGAGGAGATTGTCGACTTTTTGAAAAACGGGGACAAGTATACAAAACTCGGCGCAAAAATCCCGAAGGGAGTGCTCCTGGTAGGGGTGCCCGGAACGGGTAAAACGCTTATGGCAAAGGCTGTTGCGGGTGAAGCAGGGGTTCCCTTCTTCTCTATATCGGGTTCCGATTTTGTTGAGATGTTTGTAGGTGTCGGCGCTTCGCGCGTTCGTGACCTTTTTGAGCAGGCGAAAAAACACCAGCCCTGTATAATATTTATAGATGAAATTGATGCTGTCGGGCGCCAGAGAGGTGCAGGCATGGGCGGCGGGCATGATGAGCGCGAACAGACATTAAACCAGCTGCTCGTTGAGATGGACGGGTTTGACGAAAATGTTAATATAATTGTTCTTGCAGCGACAAACAGGCCTGATATCCTTGATAACGCGCTGTTGCGCCCGGGAAGGTTTGACAGACAGATTATCATTAACAGGCCGGATATTTTGGGCAGGGAACAAATTCTTGCTGTGCATGCCAAGAATAAGCCTCTGGCTTCGGATGTTGACTTAAAAGTTCTGGCAAAGCGCACGCCGGGCTTTACGGGTGCGGATTTGCAAAACCTTTTAAATGAGGCGGCTCTTTTGAGTGCGAGATATGATAAAAAAGAGATATCAATGAAAAATATTGAAGAAGCTATTGACAAGGTGATGGCGGGACCGGAGAAGAAATCAAGAATAATTTCCGACGAGGAGAAAGAAAATACGGCATATCATGAAGTGGGTCATGCTTTGCTTGCAAGCCTGCTTAAGGATTGCGACCCGCTGCACAAGGTATCAATTATTCCAAGGGGCATGGCGCTCGGGATTACTACCGTGCTGCCCGAAAAAGACCATTTGACACTTAAAAAGTCACAGCTTTTGGACAGAATTACGATGATTTTAGGCGGTAGAGTGGCGGAAGAACTTATATACGGTCCAGATTCCATTACGACGGGCGCACAGAATGATTTAGAAAAAGTTTCCGCACTTGCGCGCAAAATGGTAACAGTGTACGGTATGTCGCCCAAGATGGGCAATCTTGCCTATGGTACAAGTCAGGAGCATGTTTTTATGGGGCGCGATTTCGGTCATACGAGAGATTTTAGCGAAGAGATTGCGGCTGATATCGATAAAGAAGTAAAAAGAATTGTGGATGAGAGGTATAATGTCGCAAAACAGCTTTTGAGCGATAACGAGGACATGTTAAGAAAGATTTCAAAAGAGTTGTTGGAGCGTGAAACTCTTGACGAAGTTGAATTTAGTGAAATAATGAATAAAATTGTAGAGCAAAGAGGTCAACAGAGCGTATAGTGTTTGAATTTAACAGTAAGGTAAAAAACATTTTCGGGCTTGAAATTCCCGTCGAAATTACCGAGAACTACTCTTGCGTGTTGAAGGATTACTGGGGTGATGCGCTTGCTTCGCCCGTTAAACTCTTTGATGCTGCACAAAAAAAAGCACTTGAGCTTGAGTGCAGCTTTCTAAGTTTGTATTTTAACTCTATCGAACCGCAAGATACCGATAAACAGGCACTGCTAAACAAATACAAAAAAATACTCGGTGAGATTTTGGCAATTTGTAAAATTCCTTTGATGATTAAGCTGAGTGCAAATGCAAACTGGGATGTTGAGATATTGCAGGCCTTGACAGGCGTTCTGGATAGAGAAGTTATTATATCTCCCGTTCAAGCTTTAAACTACAAGGAAATAATAAGACTTGCGCGCGGGTCGGGGTTTAATCATTATTTTGTTATGCGTACCCCGATTGATATTAACTTAACAAAAGAGTTAAATATTTTATCAATTGATGAGGGCGTAGAGAAAAACCGTATTTTAATTGACCCTGATATGGGTTGTATCGGCTACGGTATTGACTACGGCTACAGTATTATAGAAAGAATATGTCTTGCGCGTAAAGGCGGCGATTCTATGCTTGATATGCCGATTATTGTATATGCCGGCGAGGAATCTTACAGGGCAAAAGAGTCTAAAAGCTGCGACTTTCTGCCTTCCTGGGGTGATTTAGAGCCGCGGGCAAAAATGTGGGAAATCTCAACTGCGGCTTCTTTAGTTGCGGCGGGTGCAAATGCTGTTGTCTGCTGGCACCCGCAGGTTGTTAAAGTTTTAAAGAAAGAACTTTGCGAGGTTGTATGTCACTAGGCGCAATGGATATATTTAAGTTTTTACCCGCAGGCAGGAAGGAAGCGGATGCAAATTGCAAGAAGTGCGGCTGTGCTACTTGCATGATGTTTGCAATTAAACTCTCAAAAGGTCAGGCGGACTCTAAACTCTGCCCTTTTATATCGGCTGAACTGTCAGAGCAACTGGAACACAATAAAAAAGTTCAACAAAAGACAATTACGCTCGGGAATTTAAAAATCGGCGGCGAAACAGTACTGTACAGACACGAAAAAACTTTTGTAAATCCCTGTGCGCTTTGTGTCAGCCTTGATACAAAAGAGAAAAATTTTTCTCAAAAGCTTGAGAGAGTTTTAAATTTTGAAATTGAATCTATCGGCAAAAAGTTCAGAGTTGATGCAATTTATTTGAAAAATCCGACGGATGAAGCAAGAAAAAAAATTCATACGTCAGGAATTGAAGTTTTTGATGATAAATTTCTTGAGCAGATGAATGAAGTAAAATACGGCGGGCTGTCGCAAACAATTGATGAGCTTGTACGTATTCGAAAATCGGCGATTGTTGACAGGGATGAAAATTATTCAAACCCTGTATTTGTCAGGCTTTTTGGCGACAATTTTTATTCTCTGTGCGCAATTGCCTCATCTCTTATTTGTAAATATGCAAATATGATTATATTTGAGCACTTTAGCGAAGCTCTGTTTGCAAGTTTGATTACCCTTAGGCATAATATCTATACTGACCCGCAAAAGCCTTTGCAGGTTGAGTCTAAGGTTTACGAGTTTAACAATCCCGACGAAAATGCGCTTGTTTTTATGACAACAAACTTTGCGCTAAGCTACTTTGCCGTTGCTAATGAACTTTCATCTCTTAAATGCGGCTCTTACCTTGTAATTACGCCGAGTGAAGGAATGAGTGTTTTAACCGCGTGGTCGGCACAAAAAATCACGGCCGATATCGCTTCAAAAGTGGTGAGTGCAAGTGACATTCTGAGTAAGGTCAAAAACAAACGTCTGATTATACCGGGGCTTCTGTCTGACTTAAAAGAGGAACTTCAAGAGGCTCTGCCCGAGTGGAAAATTGTTGTCGGTACGACAGAGGCGTATAAAATTCCCGAGTTTGTAAACGAACTTCAAAAGGCTAACTCTTGATAAGTTTTTTAAAATCCCTCTTTACCATATCATATTGTTCAAGCATTCTCTGTTCAAGAAGCGCCCTGACCCGCTCTATTTCGTTTTCATCGGCATCCTGTTTTACATAAATCGGCTCGCCGTAGTACATAAGCAGTTTTCTGCAAAACAGCGGGAAACGAAACTCGTCCCAGGTTTTCAGCTTTAAATAACCCTTTGACGGCGAATACCAGGTTATAGGCACAATAGGCACCCCTGTTATTCTTGCTATTTCGACAATTCCTTTTTTAACTTTGCGGTTTGGACCTTTCGGGCCGTCTACGGTTATTGCGCCGTTGTCGCCGTGTTTTATTCTCTCGACAAGTTCAAGTGTTGCACTCGCTCCGCCGCGGGTGATTGAGCCTCTTACGGTTTTCAGTCCCATAATTTCGGCTGCCCGTGCTATTATTTCGCCATCTTTTGAACGGCTTATCATGACGTTTGTTTTGTTTTTTCCTTCAAGCGAATACAAGCCGCACTGGTGGGCATGCCAGAGAGCAAAAATGCAAGGTTCTTTCGGGTAGTTGACATTTTTGCACCAGTAGGTAAATTCTTTAAGCTTGAATAAAAGCGCGGCAAGCCTCGAAAAAACCCTTATTTGCACTCTTTCCCATCTGTTATATTCAAATCTCATAGCTTTCTCCTGAGGTCGCTTGCGTGCTTGTGTGCAAAAAGCCCTTCTACCTGTGCGATTTCGCTTGCAAGTTCACTTAGCTCGCAGGCATACTCTCTTGATAATTTTTGATAAGTTTGTATTTTTATAAAATCAAACACACTCAGCCCGCCCGTGTATCTTGAGGCGGCATTTGTGGGCAATACGTGGTTTGTACCCGAGCAATAATCTCCGAAAACCTCGGCACAACAACTGCCGATAAAGAGTGAGCCGTAGTTTGTGAAACTGTCTGATATGTCTGATGCGTTGTCAAACATAAGTTCCAGATGTTCGGGAGCCCTTTTGTTTGAGATAAAAATTGCTTCTTCCATATCCTCTGCGACAACGGCGGTTGATTTTTCAAAAGATACTTTTGCTATATCTTTTGTCTGAAGATTATTGAGCTGTTCCTTGGCACAGCGGATGACCTCTTTTGCAAAATTTTCGCTGAAACAGATTAAATAGCCGCGAGCATCCATGTCATGTTCGCACTGGGCAAGTAAATCGGCGCTTACAAGATTGGGGTCCTGATTATCGTCCGCAATAATCAGTACTTCCGAGGGTCCTGCTAAGAAATCAATGGAACATTTGCCATATACATATTTTTTTGCCTGTGTTACATATTTGTTGCCCGGTCCGACAATTTTATCGACAGGCTCAATTGTTTTGCTTCCGTAGGCAAACAGACTGATTGCCTGTACTCCGCCAAGTTTGTATATTTCATCCGCGCCGCTTAATTTTGCCGCAGCAATTGTTTGCGCTTTTATTTTTGGTGAGGTCACAATGACATTTTTAACCTGTGCAACTTTGGCGGGAATTACCGTCATTAGTGCCGATGAGGGGAGAGGATAGTTTCCGCCCGGGACATAACACAAAACTCTCTCAAGCGGGGTAATTCTGTGCCCTATCTGAGAATTTTTTATGGTCAAATCAAGGTTTTTAATGCACTCAAACTGTTTTTGTGCAAAGTATTTTATGTTATTTATGCATTTTTCAAGGGCATTAAGTGTTTTTTGGTTAATGGAATTTATCGCCTCATCAATTTCTTTTTCGCTTACGCGAAAATCGGCGCTTGATTTAAAATCGCCGTCCCCGAAGGTTTTTGAATAATCAATTACCGCAAAGTCGCCACTCTCTCTTACGTTTTTTATAATATCCTCAACGCTTTGCAAATATTCCTGTTCTGATGTTTTAAAGAAATCATTATCGCTGTTAAACAGCTCTTTTGACGTGATTATTCTCATTACTTTGTCCTTGATGAGAGATTGTTAATTATATCCTCAAAAGTTACATTGTGCATAGCCATAAATACAAGCAGATGATAAATTAAGTCTGCTGACTCCCAGCTAAGACCGTCGCCGAGTTCAAAATTTACACTCTCAAAGGCTTCTTCCATAATTTTTCGCTTGAGATAAAACTCGTTTTTAAAAAGCTTCGTGGTGTAGGAGCCCTCGGGCAGTTTTTCTTTTCTGTCTAAAATCAAGTCATAAAGCTCGTTTATGGTAAATTCTTTATCTTCAAAACAGCTGAATCTCCCAAGGTGGCAGGCGTTGCCGGTTTGATTAACCTTAAAGAGTATTGTGTCAGCATCGCAATCAAATCTTGCGCCGACAAGTTCCTGAGTGTTGCCGCTTGTTTTGCCTTTTGTCCAGAGTTCGTTTCTTGAGCGGCTGAAGTATGTTGCACATCCTGTTTCAAGAGAAATTTTTAAGGACTCGGGATTAGAATATGCAAGCATAAGAACCTGTTTTGTTTTGACATCCTGTACAATTGTCGGAACAAGATTACCGCATTTTTCAAAGTCAATAACAGAACAAAATGCCTCGGGAAGGTTGATTTTGCCTGTGTATACCGACATGCCGAGCTGAGATGATATGTTTAGTTTTTCAAGCTCTTTTATTTCCTCAATGCTTGTAATTCCGCCCGCCGCGGTAATTGGTTTGTTTGTAATTTTTCTTATATCACAAAACGCCTGCATATTTGTGCCCTGCAGCATGCCTTCCTTTTCCACAATAGTGTACAGAAATCCGCTGCAGAGGTTTTCAAAGCGCTTAACGTACTCTTGAGTTTTAATTTGTGTGTCTTTTTTCCAGCCTTCAAGGGTTATATTGCCGTATCTTGAATCAATAGCAACAATAACTTTGTCTCGGGGCAGTTTTGAGAGAAATTCCTCGCTTGCTGCTGTGCCTACTATTATTTTTTTTGCACCCAGTGCAAGCATTCGTTTTGCTTTCTCTATCGTGCGTATTCCGCCGCCGACACGACATGGTGCAATTTTGCAAATTTGCGCTATGAGCTCTTCGTTGTTTTTTCCTGTGTTTGTTGCTTCATCTAAGTCAATTACGGCTATTTCGCCAAATCTGGCAAAATATTTTGCAAGTTCAAGTACATTATCTCTCTCAAGGACTTTGTCCTTCCCTTGTTTCAGTTGTACCGCTTTTGAATTAAGCAGGTCAATGCTCGGTATTATCATTAATATTTCCTTGTATCAATGACAATAATTATACTTGAAAAACAATTAATTTTCCAGATATTTATCCATAATCTCCCAATTAAATGTTACATTTTGCGCTTCACTGCAGCCTTGCTGCTGCATAAAGGTCGAAAAGTATGAGTTGTAGTTGTCAGGCTTGTTTCCGACCATAATGCGTGTAAGATTGTACTCATTTGCCAGATTTTCGACCTTAATGTCATAGGGCAGAGCAAACACCTTAAGACCGTATTTTAACCCGAGCAGACAGGCGTGAAAGCGCATTGCAAAAAGGTATTCAAGATTTGAAAAACTTTGAACAATGGACTTAATCGTGCCTTCATAGTTTATTTCGTATTTTATTTCCGGATACTGCCTTCTTATTTCTTTTTCCAGTTCTTTTGCAATTACTATGTCATCAGGTTTTTGAAAAACATAAATAATAATTTTCCTGTCCGAAAAGTACATACCGATGTATTTTACAAGCAGTTTTACAAAATCGGGGTGCATATTCGAATATTGTCTGAGCTGAACACCGACATAGCCCTTGTTATCGTATGGCAGCAGCGGTATATCCCATGCGGGATCATTTACAAGACTTGATTTAACTTTCCATTTGCCAAGGAGTTTATAGCTTTCTTTGTCGCGCACGGTTACAAGGTCACAGCGTGACAGCGTAAAACGCGCAAGGGCTGTCCAAAGCCACCCATGAACAGGTCCTATGCCCTGCGCGAAGATTATTACCTTTTTAAACATAATTTTTGCAAGCAAAATTATTGAAATGTAGTACAGGAGGCTGAGATTGCTCGTTGCATTTTGCAGGAGGCTGCCTCCGCCGCTTATTAAGTAGTCGCACTTTGATATTTCGGAAATTATATCAAAGATGTTTTTGTAGTTTTGCGCGTTAATTTTGTACTGTTTTTTTGTTTTTTGGGGATTTGCCGACAGCGCGCTTACATTAAACCCTTTTGATTTAAGATGACGAGTGAGCATAGCAAAAATCACGTCGTCGCCGAAATTAGAGAATCCGACATAACCCGATACTAATACATTTTTACCCATAAATTTCGTTGTAAAGCCTTTCTGTTTCGTTTCGTAATGGTATAGATTTTATTGCACCAACATTTTTTATCTGTAAGATAGATAAAGAATTGGCAAGTTGTGCACATTTAATTGTATCATAACCTTTCAGATAATAGTTTAAAAATGCTCCGTTAAATGCAGATTCCCATCCGGTGGAGTCCGTTACTTCCGCTTTTCGATATGCCAGAAAATTATACTGAGAGCTGTTTTGTATGTGAAGTCCCGTCTGATGTTCTCTTATTATAATTGTGTTGATTGCCTTGTCCATAAGAGCTTTCAGTGCTTTATCGGCACTGTTGGTTTCAAATAACGCCACAGCATCAGTTTTTGTATTCAGAAATATTACATCCAGGTACTGTGCAACTTCTTCAAAGTATTCCTTTGCCTCGTCCGTACTTGTGACGTTTGCCGTAAAGTTCGGATCGTATGCAACTAAAATTTCGTTTTCCTTTGCAAATTTAAAAACTTCTCTTACAACCTCCCTTACACTTAATGATAACGACTGAACAAATCCTGTGGCATAGATACATTTTGTATTTTTTATATAGTCAAAGTCTATGTCATCTATACAAAGGTTCATTGCGGCTGTTTTTCGCCTGTAAAATACAAACTCGCTCTTTCCTTCGTTTTTACCCACAAAGTAAAGTCCGTTTTGTCCTTGCGCAAGTTTTATTTGTGATGTATCAAGCCCCTCCGAGCTCCATGCCTCCAGCAGATAACCGCAAAAATTATCATCTCCCAGTTTTGTAATGTAGCCCGCACTCGAGCCGCACCTGAGCGCCGAAATGGCTGTCCCGAGCGAGTCGCCTCCGTAATATTTATCAAAATATTTCGCATATTTTATTGAAGTCGTACTGGATAGCTCAACCAGACCTTCACCTATTGCGGTAATATCCAAGTTAGTACACATAACACTTTATTAACATATATTTTTAATTTGGTCAAAATGTTAAGAAATTAGTTTTTAGTTAAAATTTATGTTATAAGTTTTTTATGGATAAAAATATTTTAGTCATTGCCGGAAGTTCTGATATAGTTTTGGAGTCCGTTCGACTGCTTCTTGATAAAGATTTTAATATTTACGCTACTTCAAGGGCTGATATAAACCTTGAACATGATAATCTGCACAAATACACCCTTGACGTGTGCGATTTAGAGTCATTTAACAGGCTTTGCGATAAATTATCCGATATAAATTTTGATGCAATAATTTATGCCGCAGGCTGTGCCGTTGCATCTCCGGTTGAAAATCTTAACGAGGATGAACTGAGGCGCCAGCTGGATGTTAATTTATTCGGACTCTTAAGAACACTTAAATTTTTTTCAAAAAATCTTAATCGCGGCGCAAGAATTATAAACATCAGTTCTATGGCTGCATACGGGTTTTTTCCGTTTCTTTCGCCTTACTGTTTGTCTAAAGCTTCATCGGATATTTTATTGCGCGCTTTTTCAGTTGAGAGTGGAACAAAGTGTATTTCAATTCGCCCGGGAGCAATTAAAACAAAATTTTGGCAAAGAAGTATTGACGACAATAAAAATAACTTTGATAACTTTAGTGATAAATATCGCTCAATCGGCGAGTTTATGCTAAGAAATGCCGAGAAAAATTCCGTTTGCGCACTTGAGCCGCTGTATGCCGCAAAAGCTGTCTGCAAGGCAGTTTGTGCCAGAAATCCCAAACATGTTATAACTGTCGGAAACGATGCGCTTTTGTGTTCTTTTGCAAGCAGGTTTTTACCGGATTCACTACTTAATTCATTGATAAAATTAGCTTTGAGGATTAAAAAACGATGACGAACAAGAAAGTATATTTAATCTATCCGCCTTCTCCCGTTATGAACAGGGAGGAAAGATGTCAGCAGCCGACAGATGACTTAATTGTTATTCCGCCTCTGCCGCCCATGGATTTACTGTATCTGGCTTCCGTTGCAAGGGAGCAGGGATATCTGCCCACTGTTAAGGACTACTCTTTTTATTCTCAAACGCTTGAAGATTTTACAAATGACATAAGCGAACTTAAACCGCGCTATGCAGTTGTTAACGCTGCCACGCCAACGCTTGAGAGTGATTTGGAGGTTTTGAGAATTGCAAAAGAAGTTTTGGGAGATGAAGTTATTACAATAGCAAAGGGTGCGCATTTTAACTTTTTGGCGCGTGAAGTTATGCAAGACCATGACTTTATTGATATTGTTATGTGCGGCGAGTCTGAGCTTACTTTTGGCGAAATTTTAAAAGAAAAACCGTTAAGCGAGATACAGGGTATATGTTTCAGGCAAGAGTTTGAGATTATTCAAACACCAAAAAGACCTTTTAATGATAATTTGGACAGCCTCCCCTATCCCGCACGGGATTTAATAGACAATTCGCTCTATACCCGTCCCGATAACGGAAAAGTTCAGGCTGTTATAAAAGTTTCAAGGGGCTGCCCTTATCATTGTTTTTTCTGTCTTGCCACTCCTTTAAGCGGCGCTGTAGTGAGAAAAAGAAGCCCCGAGAACATATTGGGCGAAATAAGAGAGTGTGTCGAAAAATACGGAATTAAAAATTTCGTATTTTGGAGTGATATTTTTAACCTTGACAAAGACTGGACGCGCGAGCTGTGTCAAAAAATAATTGATTCTAAGTTAAATATTACATTTTCAACAAATACGAGAGCCGACAGCGCCGATGTTGAGACTGTTAAACTTATGAAAAAAGCAGGCTGCAGACTTGTTTCGATAGGTATTGAGAGCGGCTGCCAGCAAATGCTTGACAAAATGGGTAAAAAAATTACTCTTGAACAGGTAAGAAAAACCGTTGCCGCCTTTAAGAGGGAGCATATACAGATTTATGCTTATTATGTTATAGGTTTGCCCTGGGAAACAAAAGAAACAATTGAGCAAACGCTTAATTTTGCAAAGTCGCTGAATACGGAATATGTAAGTTTTTATACCGCTGCGGCTCTCGTGGGTACAAGGTTTTATGATTATGTGGAGCAGAATAATTTGGGCGAGCTGAATTATGATAAACCCTACTATTATCCGAGTGTAAGAACGCATTCGCTCTCAAGAGATGAAGTATTTGAACTGCACAAAAAGCTTGTGAGAAGTTATTATCTTCGCCCGGGATATATCCTTAAAATGCTGTTTTCAATCCGCTCTTTTGCACAGTTTAAAAATTATTTTAAAGCAGGGTTAAGAATTTTAAAGCGCCCTTAGTTTTTTGGAACAAAACGGCATTTATCGTGTCATTTTATAAGGGAGAGTTAATTATGGATGATTTGTTAAACGCTTATATATATGAAATCAAAAAAGGCACAAAGCCAATGGCGCTCTTGACCGTTAATAATGCTCTGACAGATAGATTTGTGGATAAAATAGTCAAAAATAAGCTTTCCTACATTGTTGCGCATTTGGGTAACAAGGATAATATATTTTTTGGCGTAAAAGAATGTATTGAAATAGTTTCAAATTTTTCCGATAATGACCTGTCGTCACTGAGTGCACATGAGGATTTTATGCTTGGAATTATGCTGGGTTATAATAGAGTTGAGCAGTGTAAAAGGTATTTGAATAAAATTAATTTATGCCCCGTCGGGTAGTATCATCCGGTGTTAAAGTGTCTTAATATACTTGTGACATCAGGTGACAAGGAGATAAAAATGATTGTATCTATAATGGATGGCTGTACTGCTTGCGGAGCATGTGAAGCGATTAATCCGGAAGTTTTTCATGTTGACAGCGTTGCGCATGTTGACAAATCAAAAATCAAGGGAAATGAGCAAGACTGTATTGATGCGGCTCTTATTTGCCCCGTTAACGCAATTTGGGTAGAAGATATTTAAAATAATAGTTTCGCTTTATAAATAGTATGTTTGATTGATTTTTCGTATCTGCCATTGCACGGCGCTTTTTACAAAGCTAAAATATCTTATATATAGGAGATTTTAGTATGAAAAAAATTGTATTGGCGTTGACATTGCTTCTGGGCTGCAGTGTTTCGGTATATGCTCAAGATGCGGTATTTCAGTCTATGGACTCTGTTGAACAGGTTCAAAACGTACAGCTTGAGCCGGTTGCAGACCAAACGGGCTCGGTTGTGACCACAACCACCGGCACAATTCAGGAAAACAGTTTTAAAAAGGCGATAACTAATCTTGACGATGCTTCCGCTGAAATCCGCGAGCAGCTTATTAACTATAATTCACAGCTAAGCGCTGCCGAAGAAAAGCAGGAGCAGATAAAAACCGAAGTAAAAACACTTAAAAAGAACATTAAACAGACACAGAAAAAACTCAAAAATATAGAAAAGTCCAAAAAATATATTAACTCTAATATAGAAGAACAAAAATAAACTATTTCATACAAGATTTTACAAGTTCATACACCTTGTCAAGCTCATCTTCGGCAAGGTGTTTTTTAAACTCTATAATGTTGGCATATTCATCTTTTAAGAGTTCAAACAGCGATTGGGACGAAAGCACACCGATATCAACGGGCTTTATATAAGATATGCTGTCAACGTCAAATATTTCGATTGCGCCCGCATTTTCAAACATCTCTAAGGCAAGCTGTACAAAAGACTCGCTGGTGCCTGTTGCCTGCGCAATTTTTAATATGTCAATTTGCCCGCCCTTGTGATTGTGTGAAAATTTCAACATGCCCGATATTGTTTTGAGTGTAGCGGTAATATCATCGTCAAATTTGCAGTTCATAAAATGTATTTTACTCGGCTGAATTTCATTTAAAATCAAGGACATTTCTTCAAAATTTGAAGGATAATCAAAAAACATAATTCCGTTGTGGTGTTTGTTGTTTGTATAGATTTTATCGCCGATTTGCGGGTATTTTTTAAGTATATCAAGTGTTTTAATATTTTTCGCCCATACTGCAATGTCGATTTTGTCCCTTGAGAGATATTCGCCTATTTGCGGCAGTATGCCGATTTTTTTCCTGTGGTCAAATATTTTAAATAAGCCGTCGGGTGTTTTTTTGGCGTATTTTTCGCAATACACATCCGAAATATCAAGCTGAATGTTTTCTTCGCCGTTAAACGAGTTGATTTTCGGCACAAAAGCTATGTCAATAGAGGTATTTGGCGCTAAATTAAAATCGGTTTCGTTCCACTTTACGCACTCAAACTTAATATCATCTTTTTGACAGAAAAACTTTAAATGGTTTGAATTTTTACCCATAAATTTTGAGCCCAGTAAAATGACGTTATTCATCGCAAATACAGGCTGTTCATTATCCTGTCCGAGAGGTTCAAGGATGTTTAACTTATTTATAAATTCAAAATTTATCTGCTTTGCATCAAGAATTTTATCAACATAGCGGCAGTTTGTTTGTATCGGTATATCAATGCCGTTTACGGTATCTGATATTGCCTGTTTTATTTCATCAAAAGTATGTTCTTTTAAATCAAACGAAAAACCGCCCGCAAGTGAGTGTCCGCCATAGCCTAAAAAGAGGTCGGAGTTTGCTTTTAGTATTTCATGTACTCTGTAGCCATCTATAGAGCGAATTGAACACCTGCCGACACCTTTAAGGTCGCGTGTAACCATAAAAACGGGCTTGTTATAATCTTCCGCAAGTTTTGAAGCGACAATTCCTATGATACCGATATGCCAATCAGGATTAAAAAGTATAATCGCAGACTCGTTTGTACAGCTTTGCGCAAGTTCTTTAGCCTGCAAATACACTTCCTCGCATAAACTCTGGCGGATTTTATTAAAATTGTCCAACTTTTCAATTATAAAACCAAGGGCTGATTCATTGTCCTGAGTTAAAAAGTCAAAAGCAAGGTCGGGCGTGCTGAGTCTGCCTACCGCGTTTATTCTCGGTGTAAGCAAAAAGGCTATGTCGGTGCTTGTTACATTTGTTTTTGCAAGTGTTTTAAAAAGCTGTGATATCCCTTTATTTACACCTTTGTTAATAAGTTCAAGCCCGTTTGCAACAATTGTACGGTTCTCGCCGACTAGCGGTACAACATCTGAAATTGTTCCTACTGCCGCAAGGCACAAAAGTTCATCGTCATGCTCCGAATTCAACAGCGACAATGCAAGTTTGTATGCCACCGCGACCCCTGCAAGCCTGCTTGCATCCTCAATCTCTTTTACGCTTAGGCTCTCAATAAGAGAATTCGGCGCCTGAGGATTTAAAATTGCAAAGGCATCGGGCATTTCATCTGCGGGTTTGTGGTGATCCGTAATAATCACATCCACGCGAAGAGATTTCAGGAGTTTAATTTCTGTTATGTTTGATATGCCGCAGTCAACGGTAATTATGAGCTTAATATTGTGTTTTGATACAAGCTTTATTACCTCTTTTGAATTTATGCCATGCCCGTGGTCCTCGCGGTTTGGAATAAAAACTTCAAAATCCGCATTCAGGCGCTTTAGTGTTTTATACATAAGCGCGCTTGAAGTCACGCCGTCAGAGTCAAAATCTCCCCATATAAGAATTTTTTCTTTTTTTGAAATAGCCTGATTTATTCTCTCGACAGCTTTTTTGCCCTCTGTAAATATGTCCGTTGTGCTGAGTTTTTGCTCTTTACAGTTAATAAACCTTTTAACGTCGCTTAGTTCAATAATGCCGCGTTGCGCCAGAAGTTCACAAACCACAGGGTCCTTGATATAATCAAGAACCTCTGTGTTAATTTCGGGTATTTCTTTTTGAATTATTTTTTTAAAGTCCATTATTAACGATTTCTGCTGAGCTGTGCCAGTAGTCTTAACAGCTCAAGATACAGCCAAACTATTGTAACAAGCAAAGAAAATGCGCCAAACCATTCAAAATACTTAGGTGCCATATTTCTTGCGCCGTGTTCAATAAAGTCAAAATCCAGAATAAAGTTTAAAGCGGCAACCGCACAGAATATTACACTCAGTACAATTCCGAGCATACCCGTGTTCCAGATAGAGATGAAATTGGGGCTAAAGAAGCTTATTACAATGCTTACCAGATAAAATACCATTATAGAAGCCGTTGCAGTGATAATGACTTTCTTAAAAGTTTCCGTGGCTTTTATCACTCCTGTTTTATACAGTATCAGCATCATAAATAGTGTTAAAAACGTAATCAGTGCTGCATTTGCAACAATTCCGTTTAGCTGCATTTCATACATAGCAGACAAGCCGCCAATAGCAAGCCCTTCGCACACGGCATATGCAATAGACAGTATTTTTGCATTTTGGGGTTTAAAGCGCATAATAATTGCAAGTATAAAACCTGCTATTATTCCGCCCCACATCAGCATTACTACCTTATCCATGTATCCGCTGAATGCTTGCACCCAGGTGAATGCGCCTACAAAAAAGGTTACAAGCAGCAGCAATATTGTTTTGTTAACGGCACCGCCAACAGTCATAGGTTCGCCGTCTAGCACTGCTCCTTCATAGATTTTTTCCTGAGTCATAGGATTTGATGTCATAATTACTCCTCCACATATTTCAATGTGGATTATACTACAATTTTTAGGTAAAATAAAGTCATGATTAAAACTGCTGTTACGGGTAATATTGCAAGCGGCAAGTCAGCTGTTCAAAAAATTATTGAATCTATGGGCTATCCCGTTCTTGATGCGGATAAATGCGCTCACAGGGCGCTTTTTCAAAATACTGATGTTATAAACTTCTTTGGAACGAATAAGAGAAGCGAGCTTGCAAAAATTGTATTTAACGATAAATCAAAACTAAAAAAACTTGAGAGCATTTTACACCCGTTGATAAGAGATGATATATTGTATTTTTTTAAGTCAAATCAGCATAAAAATGCGGTTTTTGTCGCGGTTCCGCAGCTTTTTGAAGCGGGGTTTGACGATATGTTTGATAAGATAATCTTTGTGAGCGCCCCTTATGATTTACGTCTTAAAAGGTTAATTAAGAGAAATAATTTCGATGAGAACTACGCCAGAGTGCGCCTCGACTCGCAGCTTGACGAGAAGTTTAAAATACCAAAATGCGACTGTGTTATTGAAAACAACTCTACGCTTGAAGCGCTGGAGTGCAGAACTAAAGAATGTTTAAAACTTCTCTTATAAGCTTGCATGCTGTTGCGGTCGAAACCTTTGCAATATCGTAATCCGGTGCCAGCTCCACAATGTCTGCGCCTATAATGTTATATTTTTTAAGAGCCAAAATCCAATCCATAAGCTCTCTATAAGTCATTCCGCCTGCCTCGGGTGTACCAGTAGCACTCATAATTGAGGGGTCCAATACATCTAAATCTACCGTTACAAAGATACTTTTGTTCCTGAATTTTTCAAGCTCATCAGGATTAAACGCTCTTGTAGAGTGCTTTTTCATAAGTTCAAACTCACCTTTTTCGCCGGAGCGTATACCAATCTGCATAATGTTTTCAAAGCCTATAAGCTTTGCTATTTGCAGCATTACGCCCGAGTGGGTAAGCTCTACCCCGAGATACTGTTCTCTTAAGTCGCAGTGTGCATCAAACTGTATCACTGCAATGTTATCAAAGTGTTTCAGCAGTGCTTTTATTGTGCCGAGTGTTACAAGGTGCTCGCCGCCAATTCCGAGAATTTTCTTATTATAGCGGTAAATTTCATCCGTATTCTTTTGAATTATATCAAGTGTTTCCTGAGGTGCGCCAAAAGGAAATTCCAAATCACCGGCATCATAAAACCCTAAATCTGACAGATTGGTATTAAAATATGCTGAATACTCCTCTATTCCGACACTTTCGACCCTGATTTGCTGAGGAGCAAACCTTGCGCCGGGGCGGTTCGTACAGGTGCCGTCAAAGGGCATGCCAAGCAAAACAATTTTTGACTTGTCAAAATCATCCGTCGAGCCTATGAAATTTTTGTCTAAAAAAGGTCCGCTGAGCATTTATGAATTATATCATTAAAAAATCCAATCGTAAACATATTTTAATATATTTTTTCTTTATCAAAATCAATGATATAGTGTTGTTATGAGAGTTTTATTTGTAATTATAACACTGTTATTTTTAAACCCTGCGGCAATGGCGATTGACAATGCGCAGGTCTGGAACGAATATTTGCTCGGCGCGGAAAAACAGATAAAGGGGAACTGGTACAAGCTCTCGGGAATGAACCGCCACAAGAGCGAATGCGCAACTAATTTGTTTTTTAACATTAAAAACACGGGCGAGATTACAAATATAAAGGTCTTACAGTCAAATTGCGATGAAGATATTAAAAATCTTGCAATTGAGGCAGTAAAAGTATCTTCTCCGCTAAAACCTTTCCCTGCTGCAATCAGCGCAACTAAAGAAATATCAATTGATTATATTTTTAACTACGAGCTTTTGCCTGAAAATAAAGAAATATTTGATGATGTCGCAAAAGATACTCAAATCCCCGTTGTAAATACAGCTTCGGACATTGCAAATAAGCTGAGCAGTGCTCCTGTGCCAGTAACTGTTGAGCAACTGCCGGCTGAAAATGCGGCTCAAGACACAAAAGTCGGGTCCGAAAAGGCTCCAGCCCCTGATACTGCTGAGAATAATAACTATAAGACTGTTATCTGTGCACTTTGCGCTGCCTTGCTTGTAATTCTACTTTCAGGCATTGTATTTGTACTTATAAAAAGAAAAAATAAACAGCTCCCTTGATTTTTATGCACGAAGTGATGCTATTTGACTTGTTAACACTGTTTAAAAGTACAAAATTTCCCTGAAATTTTAGCAATTTTATGTCATCAGGATTGTTATAAGATTATGGTGGTCTTATGTCAATAGGAAAAATTGTTACAGATAACATAGTGCAATCTACAGGGCCTTTGTACAAAACAAAGCAGTCTGCTGCCCGATTACTTGCGGAATTCGCAAGTACACCAGCGTGCTTAGAGGGTTTAAATACACTTGTCTCGTATAATAGGGGTTTTGTAAAGAAATGTGTTGTTAAAAATGCGGCTAAGTTATCTTGTGAGGAATTTGAAAGACTGTTGGATAAAAGGAGCGTAATAATTCCATATAAAGAACTAAGTGAAATTCAAAGTATTTTCATTGGCAACAGATTTGGCGAATCTTCAAACGAGATAATAAATAATTATTTAAGGACGGGAGAAGTCCCAACTGACCATAAATACTGGAATAAAGAAACAATAGAAAAAATTGTTAAAAAAATTAGAGAATGTTCTAAAAAACTCAGTTTAGATAAAGATTATGCAGTGTATAGAGGCGTTAAAAATCTCGATTTTCTTCCCGGGGCAGGCGAAACTTTTATTGAGAAGGGATTCATGTCTACGACAGCATCCAAAAACGTTGCCGAGCGCTATTGTCAGCGCGGTTCGATTATAGAAGTTATTTTGCCCGAGGGTACAAATGTAAATTTAAACCCTGATGATTTAGAAATACTTTTAAATAACAATTCAAGGTTCAAAGTGTTATCAAAGAGCGGCTTATCCGCTAAATTGCTTCTGTTAAACGATTAGATATTTCGGCTATCGAATTTGTTTTTATATTTTTAATTTTCTATCTTTGTTGAGCATAATTACTAATTTTGCTATAATAACGCCATGGAAAAGATTACAGTGTTTTTGCGGGATAATTTAAACAGATACAGTTTTCATTTTTTAGCCTGGATTGTATATGTTTTTATTTTTCTTGGTTGTGTGATTTTCTCTTACCTGATTCAACTGACAGGAACTCTTGAGTTTAATTCGTACTGCTGGTATTTAATATTCGCTTACATATGTTTCTACCCGTTTATTTTCGGGCTGATAGTCTTTATATATGCACGATTACACCTAAAAGAGCGCAGACAACCGGAATTTAGAATTAAGAATAAATTTATTGCAGAAAATCATTTTTACAGAACATTTATTATTTTATCCGTAGCTATATCAATTTTATTTTTTATTGCCTTGCTGGTCATACCCGTTCTTGCAATGATAGTTATTCCTTGTCCCCTTTTAATGGGATTAGTGGGATTTATTGATCCGCTATATGTGATTTTTATCTGTATCATAATATTATATTTATTAGGATTTTTGATAAAATAAAGCTTTAGCATTGGTTAATCGAAGACAACAGCGTTTGAATCGCTCAGGGTAAGGGCAAAAAAATAAGAAGCCGAAGCTTCCTTTTTTAAAAATACCCTGGATGCGATTCGCAACGACATTCTTGGCGAAGTATGAGCCATAGAATGACGGAGTGCCGGTCAATTTGCTTGCAAATTGACAGGTAAACCGCAGATGTTGCAAGCGTATGCTTGCTTACAAATGCGTAAAAGTGAGAATCGCAATCAATTTTGCAATAAAAAATACCCTGGATGCGATTCGAACGCATGACCTACTGCTTAGAAGGCAGTTGCTCTATCCGGCTGAGCTACCAGGGCACAATACCTATTTAATTTTCACTTGTACCGCCGGACAGAGCAACAGTTGCTATATTTATCGAAAGCTTTGCTTTCTTGGCAGCTGAGCTACCAGGGCACAAATTATTATCACTCTAAATGTACGCTGCTCGCCCGATGTCGAGCTGTATTACTCTATTTTTACCACACACACGTAAAGCATGCAAGCATTTTATAATCCCGCATACACAAGCAGTTTAAAGATACCGACCTGAACAATTCTCATTACAATAAATGCCAAAATCGGCGATAAATCGAGCATGCCAAAGGGAGGCAGAATTTTTCTGAAGGGACTAAAAATAGCTTCTGTAAAATCATTTAAAAATCTGAGCGGCTGTGCAAACCAGTTTATGTTTGGTATCCATGTTAAAAATATTTTAATAAGCATTAACAGCATTATTAAGTCAAACAGGCGGTAAATTGCAACTGATACGCTCATTGTAAACCCAGTCCCTCGAACTAAAATCTCGAATCATCTTTTGTGGTATGGCATTTGCAGGTCTTGTTCTCGTCAACATTTGCAATCAGCTCATACAGGAGCTTTTCAAGGTTAGAAATGTTGTTTTTAAACACCTCCATAACAGCTCCGTGTGATACAGGCTCGCAATCTCCGACCAGCCCCGCATCATAGTCCGTTATAAGCGAGATATTAAGCGGGCACATGTCCATTTCTTTCACAAGGTACGCTTCGGGGTACTGTGTCATATTAATAACTTCCCAGCCTTGAGATGTAAAGAATTTGCTCTCAGCTTTTGTTGAAAATCTCGGACCGTTGATTACAACAACCGTACCTTTTTCGTGAATACTTAAATTGAGCTTCTTTGCGCTATTTATTGCAACTTCGCGCATATAAGGGCAATAAGGGTCGGCGGCGCTCACATGTGTCACAATAGGACCTTCAAAAAATGTATCTTCTCGCTTGCCCTTTGTCCAGTCGACAAATTGGTCACAGAATACAATATCTCCCGGCTTTACGTGTTTTTGCAGGCTTCCGGCTGCACATGGCGATATAACTCTTTTGCAGCCTATATACTTCATTGCCCACACATTAGCACGGTAGTTTACTTTGTGCGGTACAAGGTGGTGGTTTCTTCCGTGTCTTGGCATAAAAGCAACACTCTTACCTGCGACAGAGCCTATTGCAATGCTGTCACTTGTTAGACCGTAAGGAGTTTCTATTGTGTACTCCTTAATGTTATCCAGAAATTTATAAAATCCTGAACCGCCGAATATGCCAATTGTTGCTAAGTTTTGTAAATCTGTCATTGTAGTTCTTTCTATTCTTCATCTTCAGTATGTACTGTAGAGTTTGCACCTTCTTTGAGCCATTCTCTTGCCTTTTGACCGACAAGAACTTTGCCGTCGTATCTGATACCGTATGCAAACGCAGGTTCGCCGCCTTCACCGTCCACGTCAATGCAGACAACCGTGTAGTCAGTTCTTATGCCGTTATAGTTAGTAGCATCATCCGGATTAAAGTCAAAATCAAAGCCCCACCAGAATATACCATCCTGTGTAATGAATTTGGGCAGGTTATCCACACCGCCCTTGAGCGGGTCGCTGACAGTGGCGGCAGTGCAGTAACTGTCAAGTGTGGCAAGCGATGTGTCAGAGTTTTCGGGGTTATATTCAAATGCGTTTCCGCTGTTTACAACAATTGTTGAATCAGCTTCACAATTATCATACATAGTATTTAAAATGTCGGAAAAAGCATAGCAAAATGTTTTATCGGGGTCTGATACTTTACTTAAATCACCCTCGGGATAAGTATCCGAATTAAGCACCGCATCCGTAGCACGCTGTATTGTATAATATGCTTTTCTAAATCTGAGTCTGTTTTCATCAGGCGCCGCGTTAAACACAAGCGGGGTCAAAATCGCAGCTATAACGCCCAAAATGGCAAGTACTATCATTAACTCTGCAAGCGTAAATCCTCTTTTTCTCTCCATTTTGAATTATCTCCATCTTATTTTTTATAAACTAATTATAATATAGCTCAAAAATTATGGCAATTATTTGATTGGTTTATTTTCTTTCTCTAAATCTTCTATTTTACATGCCGCAACCCCGCTGTCGTTGTCACAGCTTTTGTATTCAAATTCTTTAACGGGTGCTGCTGCACCGGTTTCGCTTTTATTTGGCTCCTCTTTAACACTTCCCGTTTCCTTTTGCTCCTGAATTTGATTTTCGCTTGCACTGTTATTTATGATATCTTGCGCATATGCAATGTTCAGTGCGCCAAGAAACATTACCAAAAGACAGATTTTCTTTTTCATACTACCCTCCCGCAATCATTATGCAATATTTGCAAGAGTTTTTAATTGTTACAATTGCTACTTTGTTGTATTATCAACTTATGAATAAAGACACTATACTTTTGGCGCAATTAAACCCGATTGTAGGAAATACTGACTATAACTATAACAAAGCTCTTGAATATCTTGAGCGCGCAAGGTCGCAGGGAATAAAGCTAGTTGTTTACCCCGAGCTTTTTTTGCTCGGCTACCCGCCTATTGATCTTATAGAGCGTTATCCACTTCTTGTAGAGCAAAATTTGCAGTATTTAAGCGAATTTGCAAAAAAGTGTACAAATATCTCTGCTCTAATAGGCTTTTGCGAGTTTAATAAAAATCCCTGCGGCAAGAAATATTTTAACTCGGCTGCATATCTGCACAACGGTAAAATTGAGAAAATAATGAGAAAGTCGCTGCTGCCAAATTATAGCGAATTTAACGAGGCAAGATACTTTCAGGCTGCAGAATTTAACTCTGACGAGAGAATTATAAATTTTAACAACTATCGCGCGGGCGTTATAATTTGCGAAGAAAACTGGAATGACTTTGATTTTTTTGATAAGCCGCTCTACGCCTTTGACCCGCTTCAAAAACTGGCAGAGGAACAAAAGCCTGACTTTATAATAAACCTTTCCGCTTCTCCCACACGGGCAAAAAAAGAACAGCTTTTAAACAATATGCTCTCAAACTGCGCAAAAAAATATTCTATGCCCGTAGTCTATGTTAATCAGACGGGAAGCACGGACGGTATTTCATTTTGCGGTACATCACGAGTTTATGATAAAAACGGAGAGCTGATTGCGCGTGCAAAATCTTTCTGTGAGGACTACTTTACAGTAACGCCCTATAAATCGGAAGTAAACCGTATCGAGCCGCTTGTAAAGGGTCTTGATAGAACTCTAAATTCTCAAAAAGAGTTTTCTCTTGACTATGAGCCGGATTTAGAGCGTACATTTCTTACCATAACAAGTGCTATTAAGGACTACTTTTCAAAAAACGGTTTTCAACATGCCGTGCTCGGGCTGTCGGGCGGTCTTGATTCTTCTTGCTGCGCGGCGCTGCTTACCTTTGCCCTCGGTGCTAAAAATGTTATCGGAGTGTCCATGCCATCAGATATTACTTCCTCTCAGAGTAAAAATGATGCTAAAGAACTCGCATTAAATCTTGGCATAAGCTTTTTTGAAATACCGATTAAGAACATGACGGAAGCTTCTTCAAAGACATTTAATGAAATATTTGATAAAATTAACGCAGTCTGGGGTGATTTCAGATACAAAGCCCCGCTTACGTTTGATAACATTCAAGCGCGCTCGCGTGCGATGATTTTATGGGGAATATCAAACGAGTTTGGCTCCACCCTGCCCATTGCAACGTCTGATAAATCGGAGCTTTATATGGGTTATGCAACAATAAACGGTGATATGTCCGGCGGATATGCGCCCGTATGCGACGTGACTAAAACAAAACTCTTTGCGCTTGCGCGCTGGATAAATGGAAATGCACCTGTTAAAAATGCAATTCCCGAGGCAGTTTTGACAAAGCCTCCGGGTGCCGAGCTTGCTATAAATCCAAAGACAGGTAAGCCGCTGCTTGCGGAAGAAGCGCTTATGCCGTATGAGTTTTTGGATGAAGTTATCTGGAGGCTTGAAAATCTGCAGCAAAGCGCAAAAGAAATGCTCGCAGAGAAATTTTTATACGAAAAGAAAGAAAACGTTTCTTTTGAGCAAAAAAAACTCTGGCTTGAAAAATTTGCAAAAAGGGTGCAAGGTGCGCAGTTTAAATGGTCAATCATGCCGCCTGGACCAATAGTCGATGCAAGATCCATTGTAAGAAGCGAATATGTCCAGCCGATTGCTTCAAAGCTCAAATTTTAATTTTGATAAAAAAATATCCGGACTTTTCATCCGGATATTTTTCTTATGGCTAAACTTGCGGTTCGTCTTTATCTTTTTTGTATTTTTCAAGGTCCGCTGCAACTTCTTCGGCTTCCGCTTCCGCCTCAAGCTTCATTTGTTCGGATAGTATGCTTGTTATTTCGTCGCGTGTCATGCCTATATTGCTCCATGCGCCCTCAAGTTTTATTTCAAGGTCTTCATATTCTTGATTAAATTGGCTAATCATTTCGGCATAGTGTTCGCTCATATCGTCTTGTACGATTGTTTCACCCTGTGCAAAACGACCTATTCCCTGATCTTTGTCCGAGAACTCGTAGTTGTCATCAAGCCATTCAAGCGTATCGAGCGTGTTGTAGCCTTCGATTTCTTCGCCGCCGAAGGTCAGTCCGAATGTTCCGAGAAGTGCGTTACCGTTATCCATTTCCTGATTTAATTCATTATAGCTGCCAAGGTCGATTGAATCTTCTTCGCCAAATACTTCTGCCGCGTCAGCTACGCTTTGTTTGCCCGATTCATCTGTTATAACTACTTTTAAATCCGACTCTTCAAGCTCGTCTTTGTCAACTTTTCCGTCGCCGTTTGTATCGAGTTCGACCATTTCCTGCCAGCCGTCCTCGGCGCCGAGAAATTCCTGTTCGTTGCTCAAAAGTCCGTTGTCGTCTTTATCTACAAAGAAGTCATATTTTTTGCCGTCTGTTTCAAAGCCTATCGGGTCGGTTCTTTGACAACTTTCATCGGGGCAGTTTACACTTTTTTCAATCATTTGTGCTTCAAGACTTTCCATTTCGGCTGTTTGTGCGCCGATTTGGTCCTGCAGCAGGCTGTTTGTATTCATTAAGCTGTTCATTTGTGTCAAATAGCCGTTCAGGCTTGCCATTTTGCTCTCAGCATTCATTAATTTCATGGTTACGGAAGATATTTTTGATTGTCCCGAAGAATCAAGCGAGTCGAGCCTTCCTGAGAGGTTAGATTGAAATTCTTCATAGGTCATTTCACCTTTTGCACTTGTGTAGTTGTCAAGTTCTTCCGCAACGATTTTCTTCGCTTCTTCTTTTTGTTCTTCTGCTATTTCTTCGCTTTCATCTATTGCCTGATCGATGAGCGCTTCAATTTCTTCTTTCAGTGTTTCAACGTTTTTCTCAAGCATTGAAAGCTGATTGTTGTTAAATGCTATCTGATTTTCAAGACCTGCAATTGAATTTTTAAGAGCTTCAATTTCAGGTGATGTATTTGTAGCTTTTAGCAGTTCTGTTTGGAACAGACTGTACAGCTCAGTCGCTTCGTCATCATGACCGTAGGGAAGTGTATATCCTCCATTTTCACTTCCTGCTATACCGATTGAGGGGAAGGCTTTTGAGATTATTTCAATAATATCACTTTTAGAGAAGCCTTGATCGGCAAGTTCGCCTATTAAACCGTCTTCAACAGCTTCTTTAAATGCAACTAACTCGGGGTTTGACATTGTGTAAGGGTCAGCACCTCCGGCTATTACTCCCTGTAAATATTTTGACTTGATTTCGGATACCGCGCCGTCTATATCGGATGATGAAATGCTTGCGCCTGATGAAGTCGTGCTTGAAGTATCATTGGTTTTAGCAGTGTCATCTGTTTCTTTTGCGCCTTTTACGTCATCTGTTGTGATTGTAAAAACGTCACCGTCTGCTTCTTTAGCAACCAGACTGCCGTCAGCCTTCCAGAATAGCTGTGTGCTGCTGACATCAGCCGTGCCGCCGTTTGCTTGTGTTTGTTCCAAATACTTGTTGTAGAGTAATTGCTGCTGCTGGTTTAAGTTGTTAATCATGCTAAATCCATCCTTTAACTTTACTGCTGTACTACAGGCATAGTATCGTCAGGTTTGGATTTTACTTTAGGGGGAAATAAGAAAAATTAGGAAAATATTTACAAAACTTAAAAAATCGGGATGACAAGATTCGAACTTGCGACCCCCGCGACCCGAACACGGTGCGCTACCAAGCTGCGCTACATCCCGATACTTTAAGTTATTCAATTTTCAATTCATCAGGCGCAGCTTGGATTGTCATATGTTTATTTTGTGCTTACGCACAAAATGGCGCT
>CASGEP010000021.1 GCA_949300515.1 uncultured bacterium | reverse complement strand
TTTCCTTCACATTCAACACCCGAAATTGACTCAAATTTTGATATAAAAAAATATATAGATGATCTAAAATCATTACCTCAAGATATGCAGCCCGTTTGTGTTTGCCTGCATATGCACGATATTAACAAAGGACAGCACAAAATATTCCTTGAAAATAATATCCCCGTATACACCGCAGGAAACGCTTTTGACGTGCGATACGGGCAAAGATTTTACGACATCTTAAAAAACTTTAAATACAGCTGTTCAAACCTTGTCGGCTCGTATACTTACTACAGTGTAGAAATGGGTATTCCGTTTTCATTATTTGGACAAGATTGTGAGTACATAAACAAAGCTGATAAAAATTTGCCCGTCGGCAAATATGACTTTAAAAGTGATGATATTTATAAAAAAACTCAAGAAATATTCAAAGGTATAAACAAGGAAATAAGCAAGGAACAAATAGAGTTTATAGAAAGGAAATAAGCAAGGAACAAATAGAGTTTATAGAAAAATTTACCTCTCCAAAGGGTGCAGTTTCAAGACTTAAAATGTCTTTAATTTTATGGGGAGCATATTTTAAAAACGGAAATATTATAAAAGATATTGTTCGCAATATTAAAAACAAAAACAAGGGAAAAATGTCAATGTTTAAAAAAATAAAAAAAGTTCTAAAGTTAAAAAGAGAGTTAAAACAATTAAAAATATCCTTTAATACAACAAAAGAACTTTTAAAAGCAGGTTATGGCCCAATTAAAACAAAGCTGTTTGACAGGCAAATAAATGTAGACTGTGCTTTTTGGTATATTCATGGACTAAAAGAACTTTTTATAGAAAATACATACAAATTTAATACAGATAAACAATCGCCCAAAATAATAGATTGCGGCTCAAACGTCGGGCTAAGCATAATATATTTTAAAAGACTTTTCCCAAATGCAAAAATTACAGGCTTTGAGCCTGACAAAAATCTATTTAATATTTTAAAGCAAAATTTAAAAACATTTGGCTATAGTGATGTTGAACTTATAAATAAAGCCGTATACACCAAAAACGGCACAATAAAATTTCTCGCTTCGGGAAACGTCGGGGGCAGAATTTGCGACGAAGAAAGCAAGGATACTACAGAACTTGATACTGCAAGGTTGCAAGATTTTTTGAACGAAGAAATTGATTTCTTAAAAATCGATATCAAAGGCGCAGAATACGATGTTATAATGGATTGCAAAAAACAACTTAAAAACGTAAAAAATCTGTTCATTGAGTATCATTCACTTGAAAAAAACGAACAAAAACTTGATGAAATTTTAAAAGTTGTAAAAGAAGCGGGGTTTAAATATTACATAAAAGAAGCTTGGCAAAACCAAACGTTGCCTTTTGTAAACAAAAGGGAGAATTTATTTGACCTGCAATTGAATATCTTTTGTTACAGGATAGACTAATTTTCTCTAAAAAACTTTTCAACCAGATAAAATTTATCACTATCCATAATCATTTTTAACAAAAGTTGCGGATTTGCTATTTCTGTGCCTATAAATATCTCCGCTCTGGTCATTGCGTCAACAGTTGCCAAAAGCTCAATCAGGCGCTCGTCCTTTTTCTCCTTCTCCATTGCCTGAAAACTCTGGTTTGAATAACCATGTTCACTTGGTTTACAAAATGTGTAAAAATTATATTGCGGATAATTTGAAATAAATTTTTCAACATCACAGTAATCATCACTCAATAAAAGTACGTCTTTAACATTGCTTTTTTGTTTTAAAATTTCCATATATTTTTCAGGCTCCGGACTTGCACAATTGTAAATGGTAAACTTATCCCCTCTCCTCGTCTGAATTGCAACATATTTTGCAGGTAAGTTCATATTTTTAATTACACTATCAAGCCTTGTTCTTGTCCTGGCGTTAAAATTCCATACCATTTGCGCAAATGGTTTTATTACATCAAAAGTCGTCACCCCCTCCCCGATATTTAATTCGGGTATACAAATTTCTTTATCATAATATGCGGGGTAAACCTTATCAAAAATATCCTGAGTAAAAAATCTTACCCCATTTACTGTTTTATAAAACCATAGTTTAAGTTTATGTTTTTTACGAAAAGAATTTGCAACACCTCTATCTCTTACATTAAAACGCTTATGAATTTTATCCCTGTTTATCTTACAAAAAGGGGTAAAGTATTCTTCATAAGGTATTTGTGACCAACTTGCAAAATTTGCACCTGCATCTGTAAGTATGAATTGAGTCTTGTTTTCCATACAATACAAAAGCGCAAATATCATATTATTTAATTCAGAGAAAAAACCCTCAGAAACGCCTATTCTAAATATGCATTTTCTCCGAAATGAATTATTTACTTAATGTAATCATTACTAAAATCCATGTGTAAATACTAACATTTTATGTTAAAATATACAAGTATGAATACTATCTTTACAATTTGTTCAAACAACTATCTGGCACAGGCAAAAACCCTCGGTGACAGTGTATTAAAATATCACCCAACCTGCAATTTTACAATCATTTTATGCGACAAATTATCGCAGGAGATGGACTATTCAACATTTGCAAATTTTAACATCATAGAAGCGCATAATATAGGCATTGACAATTTTGAATACATGACAAAAAATTACAATATTGTAGAATTAAATACGGCAATTAAACCGTTTGTGTTTGATTTTTTGTTTAAAACAAATGACATAGTCATATATCTTGACCCCGACACTTGTCTTTTTAACCCGCTTGAAGATATTGAAAACGACTTAAAAGACCATAACGCGGTTTTAACGCCGCATATATTTTCTCCCATTGCATTTGACGGCTTACAGCCAACGGAAAATACTTTTACAAATTATGGTATATACAACCTGGGATTTTTTGCTGCAAAAAACACCCCCGAAACAAAAAAGCTTATAGACTGGTGGCAGGGACACCTTAGGACAAACTGTAAAATCAACGTTGCAAACGGAGTATTTGTGGATCAGCTCCCGATGAACTTTGCGCCAATATTTTTTGAAGGAATAAAAATAAACAAAAATCCGGGTATAAACGCTGCCCCATGGAACTTACATGAAAGAAAAATTGAATTTAAAAATAATCGTTTTACGGTCAATGACAAAGAACTTGTTATGTTTCATTTTAGCAACTATAACCCGCTTGATGAGGAAAGATTTACAAAATACTACACAAGGGCAGAGCACCTGAAAAGCGATGCCCTATGTAAATTATATAAAACCTACAAGACATCGCTACTAAATAACGGTTGGGAAAAACTCAAAGATTGTAAATGCTTTTACATTAACCACTTAGAACAAGCACCTAAAAAGAAAATCAAAAGTTTTATCTCGAAATTTTTTCGCAAATAGCATCCCCCATTTGGCTTGTAGACACAAGTTTATCTCCCTCTTTAAAAATATCCTTTGTGCGGTAGCCTTCGCTTAAAACCCCTTTCACGGCATTAAAAATAATCTCATACGCTTCATTGTTTTTAAAGCTGTACTTCATCATCATTGCCGCAGAAAGAATTGTAGCAATAGGATTTGCAGCATTTTGCCCCCTTAGGTCGGGTGCTGAGCCATGAATCGGCTCATAAAGCGCAACAGAGCCGTCATATGACATGCTGGCACTTGGCAGAAGGCCAAGAGAGCCTGAAATCATTGACGCTTCATCAGATAAAATATCTCCAAAAATATTTCCTGTCACAATCGTGTCAAACTGTTTAGGATTTGCAATAAGCTGCATTGCGGCGTTATCAACATACATATGCGACAGCTCGACATCGGGATACTGTTTTGAAACATACGTTATAATCTCGCGCCAGAGCTGCGAAACGTCAAGAACATTTGCTTTATCCACAGAGCAGAGTTTTTTCCTTCTGCTTTGCGCGGTTTTAAAAGCAACATGCGCTATTCTCTCAATTTCTTTTTCGGAATATATCATGTTGTTATAAGCGTATCTAACCCCGCGCCCTTCGCTGTCAAGGCGCACCTCCATACCCTTTGGGGTGCCAAAATAAACATCACCTGTCAACTCACGCACAATAACAATATCTGTACCTTTTATTATCTGAGGTTTTAGAGCAGATGAAGAAATTAATTCATCAAAAATAACCACAGGCCGCAAATTTGCAAAAAGATTTAACTCTTTTCTTATGCCCAAAAGTGCTTTTTCGGGGCGCAGCTCATTTGGCAGCGTGTCATATTTCCAATCTCCCACAGCACCGAGCAATACGGCATCACACCTGTGTGCGATTTCGATTGTTTCATCAGGCAGCGGTTTTTTATACTTTTCATAAGCACATCCGCCGATTAAAGCTTCGCAAAACTCAAACCGAATATCAAGAACCGCCCCTAGAGCCTCTAAAACTTTTTTAGCCTCCTCAACAATCTCGGGACCTATACCGTCACCCCTTAAAAGCGCGATTTTATGCATTTTTATAAAACTCCCATTTTTGCTTTTGTATAATTTACAAGCCCGCCTGCCCGTACAAGTTCCTGAATTTCCTTAGGATACGGCGCAAAAGAATACTCTTTTCCCGTTGTAACATTCTTAACAATTCCGCCGTCCAAATCAAGCTCAAGCTCGTCACCTTTTTTTGTTTCATCGGCAAGTTTATTATTTTCAATAATTATAAGCCCGATGTTTATTGCATTTCTAAAGAAAATTCTTGCAAAGCTTTTTGCTATAACAGCCTTTACACCTGACGCTTTTATCGACAAAGGAGCATGCTCGCGCGAAGAACCGCAGCCGAAGTTATCCCCCGCAACAATAAAGTCGCCCTCTTTAACTTCATGTGCAAAATTCACATCGATATCTTCCATACAATGAGAGGCAAGTTCCTCTAAAGACTGAGTATTTAAGTATCTTGCAGGAATAATAACATCTGTATCTACGTCATCTCCATATACAAAAGTATGACCGACAGTTAAATTTCTCATCCATTTGCCCCATTTACAAACTTTCAACTTATATATAATATAATATCAAAGAAATTTGTTAATAACAAATTGTGATAGACACTTACGGAAGTATTTTAAAAAAGGAGAAAACAATGCAAGAATCAATCGTTGAAGCAGCAGGAAAAATCTGGAACTACTTGAATGAAAACGGCGAAGTTACAACAAAAAAACTTGAAAAAGATTTAGACCTTAACAGCAACTTTATCAACATGGGTCTTGGCTGGTTATCACGCGAAGACAAAGTTAACTATTCTAAAAAAGGTTCTTACACAAAAGTTAGCCTAAGATAGTAGTTTTTGGTTAAAGAATTTAAAGTTGCCCTTGCTCAAATATTGACAAGGGCAACTTTTTTTACGACAATGTAGAGTGTTCATGTTAAAATGATGACATTAGACTACATAATAAAGGAATAAATAAAATGGCAGTACCAAAGAAAAGAACAGGAAAAGCAAAACAGGCGTCAAGAAGGGCGAATTGGAAAGGTGAAGTACCCGCAACAACAACATGTCCCAACTGCAAAGAAACAGTTTTGGCACACACGGTATGTTCAAATTGCGGCTATTATAAAAACGATTTTGCAAGTTTGAAAAATAAAAAATCGGAAGCACCCGCAGAGGAAAAACCTAAAAAAACAAGAGCTAAAAGAGCAAAAGCCGAAACAAAGGTGGAAGAAGAAAAAGCTACCGTAAATGAAGAAGTTAAAGAAGAAGCTGCTGAAGTAAAAGAAGAAGCTAAAGAAGAAAAAGCAGCAGAAGCTTTACAAGAAGAAAAAACTGAAGAATAGCAAATATTAATCAGGGGAAAATTAGTATGACGAGAATAGCAATAGACGCAATGGGGGGAGATCATGCACCCAGAGAGATAGTCAAAGGTGCAGTATGGGCAGCACTTGACTATAACACCCCTATTGAACTTGTCGGAAAAGAAGACGCAATAAAAGCTGAACTTGAAAACATTGCAAAGTATGGAATAAGATCAAGGCGCGGCGGGTATTTTCCACAGAATATAAAAGTTGATTTGTCTAAGCTCGACATAAAAATAACCCATGCCGAAGAAATAATAGAGATGGGTGAAGCCCCCGGGCAAGCTATTCGCAAAAAAAGAAAGTCATCCATAGTTCTGGCTGTTGACGCTGTTGCAAAAGGAAGCTCTGATGCTGTCGTTGCAGCAGGTTCAACCGGTGCTGCGATGGCAAGTTCACTTTTTGGACTTGGCAGACTGCCGGGGATTGAAAGACCTGCGATTGCTGTCATGCTTCCGGCTATGAAAAAGCCGTTCTTGCTTTTGGACGCAGGGGCTAACAGTTCTTGCACACCTGAGATGCTCTATCAGTTTGCCGTTATGGGTACAACTTTTGTTAAAAACGTATACGACAGAAAAGACGCCAAGGTGGGTGTTTTAAACATCGGCGAAGAAGCGGGCAAGGGAAATGAACTTGTACAGCAGACATACAAAATGCTTGAAGAAAATCAAAACGGTTTGAGTTTCATCGGCAACATTGAAGGTAAAGAAATGTTTCAGGGGACTTGCGATGTTATAATCTGTGACGGTTTTACGGGAAACGTCGCGCTTAAAATCATAGAAGGTTCATCATCTATGTTATTCAAAATGATTCAACAGGAGTTTAACACCGACATTATTTCAAAAATAATCGGGCTTCTGGCAAAACCTTTTATGAAAAGAATTTACAAAAGAATTAACTACGAAGAATTCGGCGGTGCGCTTCTTTTGGGTATCAAAGGCGTTACCGTAATAGCGCATGGCAGAAGCACGGCTTATGCCATAAAAAATGCCGTAAGAGTTGCAAAAGAAGCGGTTGAGTCGGGCGTAAACAAGAAAATTATGGAAATTTATCAGTAATCCATAGGGTGAGGAGATAAGATGAGTAATATACCCATAAAGATTGTATCTTTAGGAAAAGCGGTACCGAAAACAGTTATAACAAATGATGATTTGACAAAAATCCTTGACACATCAGACGAGTGGATTACCACAAGGACGGGCATTAAGCAGCGCCACATAGCATCGGGAAACGAGAACTCTTTTACACTCGGCGTTGCGGCTGCACGCGAGGCACTTCAGAAAGCAAATTTAAAAGGTGAAGACATTGACCTTATCATTGCCGCTACCTCAAACCCTTTTAATATTTACCCCTCAACCGGCTGTGCAATTTCAGAAGCAATAGACACAAAAACGGGCACCGTCGCTTTTGATATTACTGCAGCCTGCACAGGGATGATATATGCTATGGAAATAGCGCGTTCAATGATTTCATCGGGCAAATACAACCGTGCACTTCTGGTTGCAACAGACACTGTTTCAAAGTTTTTAAACTGGGAGGACAGAAGCAGCTGCGTACTTTTTGGCGACGGCGCAAGCGCTATGATTCTTGAAAAATCGCAAGACGGCATAGACGATATTATCGCAATAGACATCAATGCTGACGGTAAACAGGGAAAACATATTACAATGCACTTAAACGGTCAAAACTGTCCGCTGGTTGAGCCTCTTGAACCTGCAAGCGATAAAATTGCAATGAACGGCAAAGAAGTTTATAAATTTGTAGTTACAACGATGCCCGATTCTCTTAACAACTGTATTGAAAACTGCGGCTTAAAGCCGGAGGATATTGACTATCTTATACCTCATCAGGCAAATTTAAGAATTATAGATGCACTGCAGCAAAGACTTAACTACACTGATGAAAAAGTAATTACAAATATTGATAAATACGGAAACACATCTGCGGCATCGGTCGGAATTGCGCTGAGCGAGGCAATAGAGCAGGGCAAGGTTAAAACGCCTTCAACCGCACTTTTATGTGCTTTTGGCGCAGGCATGACCTGGGGCAGCGTAATTGTAAGACTTAGAAAAGGAATTTACTAATGAAAAACATTGCTTTTATTTTCCCCGGACAAGGTTCGCAAACAACGGGCATGGGGCTTGATTTATACAATAACTTTGAAAGTGCAAAACAAGTTTACCAAACGGCGAACGAAGTTTTGGGAAAAAGCATTTCAAAAATTTGCTTTGAAGGCCCCGACGACACTTTAAAACAAACAATTAACGCACAAAGCGCAATAGTCACAACATCAATTGCAGCACTTGAAGCTCTAAAAGAGGTATCAAAGGGTGAAATAAGTGCCAAAATGGCTGCTGGGCACTCACTTGGTGAATACGGCGCCATGTACTGCGCAAATGTCATGGATTTAAACACAACCCTTTGCGCCATTCAAAAACGCGCAGATTTAATGGATGAAGCAACAAAATTAAAATCGGGCGCCATGAGTGCGGTTTTGGGGCTTGATACCGATAAAATCCAAAATTGCTTAAATCAGGTTCAAAATTTAGGCGTTGCTCAGATTGCAAACTACAATGACCCGACTCAGACTGTAATAACGGGCGAACAAGCCGCAATCTTAAAAGCAAATGAACTTCTAAAAGAAGCCGGCGCAAGAAAAGTTATTCCCCTTGCAGTTTCAGGCGGTTTTCACAGCACACTTATGCAAAGTGCCGCAGACGGCTTTAGTGAATTTGTTAAAGATTTAAACTTAAATAATGCTTCAATTCCCGTTGTTACAAACGTTGATGCCAAAATCACAACAGATAAAGAAGATTTCAGATTAAAAATGCCGAAACAAATTTCATCAAGCGTATACTGGGTTCAAACAATACAGTTAATGCTAAATGAAGGCATTGACACGTTCATTGAGCTTGGCAACGGCAAAGTGCTTGCAGGTTTAAACCGCAAAATTTGTCCGGCAGAGGTTAAAACCTATAACGTCTTTGACTCGCAATCCTTAAATGACACTGTAAACAACATTTTAAGCTTAGTATAGGAGATTATCGGATGGAAAATAAAAAAGTAGCACTTGTAACAGGCGGCTCAAGAGGTATAGGTAAAGCCTGCGCGCTTGAACTTGCAGCGGCAGGTGTTGATGTAATAATTAATTACGCGGGAAATGCTGAAGCTGCAAACAAAACGGTGGAAGAACTAAAAGCTCTCGGCTCGGATGCCTGCGCTATGCGTTTTGACGTTTCAAACCAACAGGAAGTCGAAGCAGCCGTTGCGCAAATAGTAGAAAAATATAAAAGAATTGATATCCTTGTAAATAACGCAGGAATTACCCGTGACGGGCTTTTTATGCGAATGAGCGCACAAAATTGGCTTGATGTAATTAACACAAACCTGAACAGCGCTTACTATGTTACAAACCCAATCTCAAAAATAATGATTAAACAGCGCTCCGGCGCGATTATCAATATGGCAAGTATATCAGGCATATACGGCAATGCGGGTCAAGCTAACTACTCGACGGCAAAAGCGGGTCTTATCGGCTTTACAAAGGCGCTTGCAAAAGAACTTGCCTCAAGAAACATAAGAGTAAACGCCGTAGCCCCCGGTTTTATTCAAACCGATATGACAAAAGATTTACCCCAGGAACAAATTGTCGATAAAATCCCTCTTAAGAGATTAGGAGAACCTGAAGATATTGCAAAAACAGTTAAGTTTTTAACACTTGATGCAACATATATCACAGGACAGGTTATAGGAGTGGATGGCGGTCTTGTTATCTGAATTTAAAAAAATATTTGCTACAATCTGCGCAGCGGTTTTTATTTTAAACAACTGCGCTTTTGCATACGACAGCAGCTTTAGCGATGACTTTTTTAACCTGCTCAATAAAAACCGCAAAAAAGAAGTCACCGCAGAAATGACCGCTGCAAGAAAAGAGCTTAAAAAAAGAGATATAGAGCCGACTGTAGACTCTTTTGTAAAATACGTAAAGAAAAACGATACTGAAATCCTGCAGATATTTATTGACGCGGGTTTTGACGTTAATACAGACTTTTACACGGATTACCCGATATACTATGCCGCAAAACACAACAAATTTGAAGCCGCACAGCTTCTCCTTAAAAACGGCGCAAACCCCAACCTCGGGTTTAACCCGCCGCTCATCGAGGCAGTAAAAAACAAAAACCAAAAAATCGTCCACATTTTGCTTGAGTACGGAGCAAAACCAAACAAAGACGACTTTATGAGCGGGCACACATGCCTGTATGTCGCGCTTAAAAATAAGCAGTACGAAATAGCAAAAGATTTACTCGAGCACAACGCAAGGCTCGATTTGCCCTCAAGAGCAATTATAGAGAGCAAAAACCTTTATGATGTTCTTGGTCTTGACAGAGAATTTTAACTAAAACTGTTTTAAAAATCTTTCGTCGTTGTTGAAAAACAGTCTTATATCATCTATCGCATACTTAAGCATGGCAAGCCTTTCAACCCCCATGCCAAAAGCAAAACCGCTGTATACATCGGGGTCAATTCCGACATCTCTTAAAACATTGGGATCCACCATGCCTGACCCTAAAATCTCAAGCCAGCCCGTGCCCGAGCATGTCGGGCAGCCCTTGCCCTGACAAACTATGCACTGCACGTCGATTTCAGCCGAAGGCTCGGTGAAGGGGAAAAAGCTGTTACGAAACCTCGTGGGTCTGTTTGCACCAAAGTACTGTCTTATAAATTCGTTTAAAACTCCCTTCAGGTGGGCAAAAGTAACTCCCTTGTCGACATAGAGCCCCTCGACCTGATGGAAAAAATTATTTTTCCTTGCGCTCACAGACTCATTTCTGTACACGCGCCCCGGAGAGATGATTTTTACGGGCGGCGCACTGTTTAGCATTTGCCTTACCTGAGCATTTGAGGTATGGCTCCTCAAAACTATATTATCGGCACCGTAGCAATAATACGTATCCTGCACATCGCGCGCCGGATGCTCTTTTGGAACATTCAGCAAATCAAAGTTATACTTCTCAACTTCGACTTCCGGAGAAAATTTATTTTCAATAAGCGAAAAACCGAGATGCTCAAAAATCTCTACTATTTCACCGATTGTGGAACTCAGCGGGTGCACTTTTCCAAAAGGAATGTAAGTCCCGCCCAGAGTGACGTCTATGCGCTCGCTCTGCAATTTTTCATTTAGTTCAAGCTTATAAAAATTCTGGTGTTTTTCTTCCGTTTTTGACTCCAAAAGCCTGAACACTTCGTTTGTCAAAGCGCCGATTTTGGGTCTTAGCGCCGGCTCAATATCTTTCAGTCCTTTTTTTAAAGTGTTAAGTTCAGACTGCCTTGAAAGATATTTATTTTTAACATCCTCAAGCTCTTTTAAATTTTTAGCATTTTCAATATCGCAAAGTGCCGCTTCTTTAATTTTTAAAATCTTGTCTTCCATTTTAATATTCTCCTAAAATCATAATACCAAAAACAAAGTTTATGGTAAAATTATTGCAAGGTTAACGGGGAAATTTTAATGATTTATATTTTTTATCTTGCACTGTTTCTTTTTATTTTCGGCTACGGACTTTACTACAACGGCATTGACAACGACTTTTTTGCAAGGCTGATTGTGGGTAAAACATACTTTCAAACAGCAGACCTGCTTGACTGGGATTTTTTATCATACACTCCGACACACAGGTTTATAGACCATGAGTGGGGCTCGAGCCTGATTTTTTATTTCCTGCAGTCACATTTTGGCGATGCGGGGCTTTTGATTTTTAAAGCAATAATATACTCTGCCATATTTTTCATCATAAGCCGCATAATACTATTGCACAACAAAGAAGCAAAAATGCATTTTCTTCCGTTTTTGTTTATGATAAATATTGCTCCCGGGGTGATTTTCTCAACGCTTCGCTGCCAGAGTTTTTCATTTTTCTTTTTTATACTCTGGCTCTACACGCTTGAGCGCGTAAGGCTTGAAAACAATACCCGCCTGTTGTGGATTTTGCCCGCAACAATGGTTATCTGGGGAAATCTGCACGGCGGCTGCGCCGCAGGTTTCGGGCTGCTTGTTATTTATATTCTGGGCGAGTATCTGAATAAAAAACCCGTAAAAAAATATATAATAACGCTTGCCCTGTGCCTTTTTGCGCTTTTAATAAACCCCTACGGTTTTGAGTATTTAAAATTCCTAATATCTGCCCTTACACTAAAGAGAGAATTAATCGTCGAATGGCAGGGCACATTTAGTAAAATCGGGCTTAATTACCACTACAGATTTATAGTGTTCCTTGCGGTATTTGCGGTGCTGTTTGCGGCATTTTGGGCAAAATTCAAAGGAAGCTTTAAAAACGCGGACAAAACAAAAGTGCTTTTACTTTTAATCACTCTGCTTATGTCAATTAAAACAATCCGTCTGCAGCCTTTTTTTGTGATGAGTGTCTGCGCTTTTTGCTACAATGACTTCTACAAACTGTTTTCAAAAAAACTGCCCGATAAAATCGACAATTTAAAAGAAATTCTGCTCTGCGCCCTTATGTTTGTATTTGCGCTGAATACCGCAGCGGCAAACGGGCTTAGGTGCTTTGTTTGGGACTACCCCATTATGGAGGTGGAGTTTATAAAATCAAACAAAATAAAAGGCAACATCATGTGCGAATTTCATGACGGAAGCTATGTTGCATACAAACTATACCCCGACAACCTTATTTTTATGGACGGCAAATACGAGGAAGTATACCCTGACAACCTGATATACGTGTTAAAAAATATAAGCCTCACACAGAAAGGCTGGCAGAATTACTTAAAAAAATATCCGACGGACATTATTATTGCAAGCAAAAAGTATAAAATATTTAACGAATTAAAAAATAACAAAGATTTTGCACTGATGACACAAAGTCCCAAGTTTGCACTTTTTATAAGAAAAGAGCTTGTAAGAAATGACTTTAAGGCATCAAGAGGGGATATAAAATACTATATTAACTCAAAATACGACACAAACATAAACTGGAGTGCCGATGAATAAAAAACTGATAATTTTTACAATTTTTACTCTTGCTCTCACAACGGCAAATACCCCTGCTGCACAGGAAGCGGCAAATCAAACGGTAAGCCCCGGAAATACCGCGCAAAAGACCGCAATGCAAAAAGTAAGGCGCGGCGCGGATATATATTTTAAAATAACAGACAGGCTTGAGTTAAACTTTAGCCAGCAGAGAAAAGCTTTTGGCATAAAGCTTGAAGAAATGGCACACCTTGCGCCGCTGATGGGCGAGATAGCACAGAACGAGGCAAAGTTAGCGGAACTTATAAACAGCGGTGCGGCTGAGGAAGAAATTAAAAAACTCGGCGATATAATAAACCTTCAAAAAGCACTCGCAAGCGAGAAAAAACGCTACTACATCTCAAGGTACAGGGGAATTCTCACAACCGAGCAAAACCACAAACTGGACGAGTTAATATTTGATATCGCAAACGGATATTTAAAGCTGTAAAAAAAGCCGCTCGAGGCGGCTTTTAAAAAATTTATAAAACTTCTACTTTGCTGCTTTTTTAGCCGTTTCAACAAGCACACAGAAAGCATCAGGGTCATTTACCGCAAGCTCTGCAAGCATTTTTCTGTTAACCTGAATATCAGCCTTTTTAAGCAGGTTCATAAATTTTGAATAGCTCAAGTCCATTGCTCTGACTGCCGCATTAATACGTACAATCCATAAAGAGCGCATATTTCTCTTTAATACGCGTCTGTCCCTGTACTGGTACTTAAGCGCTTTCATAACGGCGCAGTTTGCAACTTTAAAAATTCTCGAACGGGCGCCAATGAAACCTTTTGCAAGTTTTAATATTTTTTTGTGTCTTTTTCTAAGAACGTTTCCGCGTTTAACTCTCATTATCTGCCTTCCTTATCTAGAGTATCTCATGTAGGGTAACTCTTTTACAATTAGAGCCTTGTTGCCTTCAAAAACTTCTGTCATGCCTGACAAACGTGTTTTTCTCGGCTGGCTCTTGTGTGCAAGGAGGTGTCCTTTTCCCGCCTGACGTCTTAAAATTTTGCCCGTAGCAGTAACTTTGTAGCGTTTTGCTGCCGAGCGGTGTGTTTTCATTTTAGGCATTTTTTACTCCAATCTAAAAGTATTGTGTAACGTATTCTCTTGCGCTATACCTAAAAAGCGCTTCAAGATAAAAATATTGTACAACAAAAAATATTTTTTGCAAATAAAAAGGTCCTTGGCATGTGCCTTGGACCTTTGATAAGTATCGTAACATAACTTACTTAATTTAAAATTAGTTGCTGTCAGCTTGATACATTGTTCTTTGTGCAACTGCACCGTAAGGTTGAACGCTTACATCAGTAACCATTACTGCAAAGCAGTCAGGAACTTCTGTATCGGCAGCGGTCGGATAATTGCTTGTAATGTAAGATTTGTCATCAACTGTTGTGGGACCTCTGTCACCGTTTACGTCAACACTGATGATACAAGGAACTTCTTGTGAACAACCTTCTGCAGGAACAGTACCGATTTCGTATCTGAAACCGTCAGCAGTGTAGAATGCTTTGTTAGAACCTGCGGTAATGTCAGATCTCATAACGTTCATTCTTTTGATGAGGTAATCATGCAAATCTTGAGCATTTTTCTGATACTCGGGAGAATCGTTGTCGATTGCAAGATTCATTGTAACTGCTTGGTTAAGAACGGAAATTGCCTTTTTAAAACCAGATTTGTACTCTTGTTGGTTAGTTCTTAAAATAACACCGGGGATTGTCATAGCAGCAACTACGCCGATGATAGCCAGTGTAATCAAAACTTCCGCAAGTGTAAATGCTGAGCTCTTTTTCATTTTTTGTAAACCTTTCTATTTTTACTTTCTATCCCGTTATCTTTCGATTTTACCTTATTGTAATACAATTTTAATTTTAAGTCTACTACTTATTTAAACATTGCCCCAAAAGTATGATAAAATAACATGGCAATATCTATTAGCACAGGAGATAAACATGAACAACTTTGAATTCTCATGCCCGACAAAAATAATATTCGGCATAGACACAATCAAAAAAATAAGAGATGAGATATCACATGACAAAAAGATTTTAATTACATACGGCGGCGGCTCCATAAGGAAAAACGGCGTATTAAAACAGGTAAAAGAAGCGCTTGAAGGATTTAACTACTCCGAATTCGGCGGAATTGAACCCAACCCCAAGTTTGAAACACTTATGGAAGCGGTAAAAGTCGTAAAAGAGGGCAGTTACGATTTTCTTTTAGCAGTCGGCGGCGGCTCGGTGCTCGACGGTACAAAGTTTATCGCCGCAGCCTCGAAGTTTGAAGGCGACCCGTGGGACATTTTAATAAAAGGCGCCCCCGTAAATGACGCGGTTGAACTTGCAAGTGTTATGACACTTCCCGCAACCGGTTCCGAAATGAACTGCGGCGCGGTTATTTCAAGGCTTTCCACAAAAGAAAAATTTGCATTTATGTCAGAAAAAGTATACCCGAAATTTTCCGTAATAGACCCGCAAACAACCTACTCACTGCCCGAAAAGCAAACGGTAAACGGAATTGTAGACACATACACCCATGTTATGGAGCAGTATGCGACTTATGACGTAAATACCCCGCTGCAAGACCAGTGGGCGCTCGGAATAATAAAAACACTGATAGAAGAAGGACCGAAAGTCTTAAGAGAGCCGCAAAACTACGATGCAAGGGCAAATATATTCTGGTGTGCAACCTGCGGGCTAAACTACTGGATTAGCCTCGGCGCGGTTCAAGACTGGTCAACCCATATGATAGGGCACGAGTTAACGGCGCTGTACGGTTTAGACCACGGTGAAACGCTTACGATAATTCTTCCTTCTCTGTGGCGCACAATGAAAAAAGACAAAATGGAAAAGCTTGCAAAAATGGCAATAGAGGTTTTCGGGGCAAATGAGTTTCTGCCAAAGAGCCTGCTTGCGGACATAACCATTAAAAAGACAGAGAAGTTTTTTAACAAACTGGGAAGAAAAACAAGATTGAAAGAGTACGGAATTAACCCGAAAGAAGCTGCAGCAGAGATTAAAAAGCGCTTTTCGCAAAGGAATACAGTCCTTGGCGAGAGGGGAAATATAACCGCGGATGTGGCATATGAAATTGTTGCAAACGCTTAATATTTAAAACCGAAATAATCAAATAATTCTACAAAGCGCTCAAGCAAGTCTACGGGTGCTTTGTTTTCGTCTATTTCAACGGTAATCGTCGGAATGTTGCGCTCAACACCGCAATACGTGCCAAAGCTCCCCGGAGTGGGGTATCCGATGTCGGATTCGACCCTGTAGCCTAAAATCTTTGAAACATGACTTGCAAGGGCTTCTGCCGGTCCGTCGTAGTTTATTATTTTGTAGGGCGCATGGATTGTTAAAATGGCGTCAAAGGCTGTTTTATCCAACAATTTAACCAGAAATTTTGTTTCGGGCTCGCTTGCCGGACACGCCCCGCCAAAATACTCGTCTTTATCTGATTTTATCCAGTTTTTAGTCGGAAAATTGCGGTTTAAATCCACACCGTTGAAGTTTGTGCGGGTGGTGTTTTTATTCAGCCTCGGAATAAAATACAAAGAATTTTTAAGCCCCGTCCTTTTCAGGGACAAGTATTCGTTTATAAAATATTCGCCCTGGGGCTCATCTCCATGAACAACTCCGACTATAAGGATTTTCCTTAAGCCGGAGTTGTTTAAAATTTTTAAATCAATATCAAAAGTCATATCCTAGTTGATGCGCTGAAACATGTAACCGATGCCGCGCGCTGTGAGGATAAGCTCGGGATTTGCAGGGTCTGTTTCAAGTTTTGAGCGTAAACGGGAAATATGAACATCTACAACACGTGTGTCAATTCTATGATCCGGAGGATACGCCCAGACATGCTGCAGGATTTCATTTCTTGAATATGCCTGACCGGAATTGTTAACCAGAAGTTCAAGCAGGCTGAACTCCATACCCGTAAGGCGAATTCTTTCGTTTTTGCGATATACCTGACGGCGCGCCGTGTCAATTTTGATTTGCCCCGTGGTAATAACGTTTTTAGCTGTTTTTCCTGCCGGAGCGGTTATTTCTTTTGTCGTTGTTCTTCTTAAAACGGCTTTAACGCGCGCTTCCAGCTCTTTAGGGCTGAAAGGTTTTATAACATAGTCATCTGCACCCAGCTCAAGACCCGTAATCCTTTCGGAAACGTCGCCAAGCGCGGTCAGAATAATAATCGGCACATCCGAAGTACGTCTTATTTCCCTTGTAACTCCGTAGCCGTCCATTTTTGGCATCATAACATCCAATATAACTAAATCAGGCGCGGTTTTATTATAAACCTCGACGGCTTCTTCGCCGTCCTCCGCCGTTACAACATCATAGCCCGCCATTTTTAAACGAGTTTCAAGTATTCTTCTGATACTTGCCTCGTCATCCACAACAAGGACTCTTTGCTTTGAATCACTGTTTTCGTTTTGGATATCTTCACTCATTGTGTTTTTGTCCTTTTCTTCCTATCGCTAAAGCTTAACATAACTAAATTATATTACAAAATATTTCTTTTCTTAAACATATATTAACATACAAATTTTTATTTGAAAACAAGAAATTTTGCACAAAGGCTTATAAAAACAAAAGCCGCCTTTTTAGACGGCAGCTTGATAAAATCGATTGGTTAAGATTAAAGTTTAGGAAGTTTATGATAATTTTATTGCATCACGTTGAATATTATCGCCTTCTTGTTGTTCTACCGCTTCATATTCAGCCTGAATTGCTTTGATTTGTGTTTCAAGAGTCAGTTTTTCCTGTTCGAGGTCTTGCTCTTGTCTGTTTAGTTCCTGTGCATATTGATTTGCATAGGTTTCGAGTTCTTCCTGATAAATACTGTTGAAAATCAAATAAGGCTGAATTTGACCGTCTTGAATATATCCCGCCATTGAGGTCGGATCAAGCGAGTATTGATATTGTCCGCCCGTTGCCTGATTAATCGCCTGCATTTGTTGTAAATAAGCGTTTGTCTTAACCTGCGCGGATTGATACGCAACACTCGATGATTGAGAGAGAAAATTCATTTGCGTACCAAACAGTGATGAGGGAGCACTCGCCCCTTCCATATAAGTGATTTTGCCATCCGCAACCGCTGCTGCAAGTTCCTGCATATCCATCAGCTTTTGACTTATTTGAATGAGTCTGTTCTGATAGTTATTTAGTCTTTGCTTGAGCTGCATTTTCCTTAATGATAAGAAAACCCAAGTCATGCCCTTGCCTCCTAACCTTTAAACTTAACCTTTTAGTAATATCTAAAACTAACCTACACTATAATAAAGTATTTTTGTTTCTGATTATTGCCCGTTTAAAGGAATTAGTTTACAAAACTTAACAAGGTTAATATTTGGCGCAAATCCTCGACTCATGTGCGTAGTACTCGGTTGAGTCATCCAGAGGCAAAAGCGGAATTTTGCATTTGTATTTTGTATTTAGTGCAAGCTCTAATAAATAGTCGCAAAAGTGCGGATTTTTGGGCAAAATTGGTCCGTGCAGATATGTTCCAAATACATTTTTATATCTTGCACCCTCCGTTTTATCCGCGCCGTTATTGCCGTTTCCGACCCTCAGTTTAAAGAGAGGTTTTACTTTCTCCCCGAGATAAGTAACCCCGCTGTGATTTTCAAAACCTACTATTGTCCTTACGGGCAAAAAGTCGCAAATTGCCGTGACGTTTCCTATAAATCTTTTTTTACCCGCGTTTGTTGTAATGTCAAGCAAGGAAATTCCGCGTATTTTTTGCATATCGGAAGTTGTGTAATACTTTCCAAAAAGCTGGTATGAGCCGCAGATAACAAGCATGGGCTTTAGCGCATATGCCGCCCTTATAATTTCGTTTGCATTTTTCAAAAATTCATTTGCCGCTAAAATCTGCTGGTTGTCCTGTCCGCCGCCCGCAAAAAATAAATCAAAATCGTCCGCATTTATTGTCATCCCAGCTTTAATGCGGACAACTTCAACCTTTATATCGCGCCATTGGGCACGCTTTTGAAGTGTCAAGACATTGCCGAAATCGCCGTAGATATTCAGCAGGTCGGGATACAGATGTGCTATTCTTAACTCAAGAGGAGTGTTTTGCATTTTTCAATTGCCTCATCCGCAGTCATTTTTTCAACTTCGCCGGTTTTTCTGCATTTAAACTCTACAAGCCCCTCTTTTATTGTTTTTCCGACAGTAATTCTGTAGGGGAAGCCGATGAGTTCGGAGTCTTTAAATTTTACACCCGCCCTGTCCGCTCTGTCATCCAAAACAACCTCTATGCCCGCATTTAAGAGTTTATTATAAATTTCAAGCGCTACGCCCATCTGCTCGCTATCCTCGGTGTTAACGGGTACAACATCAACATGATATGGTGCAATTTCTTTTGGCCAGATAATTCCAAAATCATCATGATAGCGCTCGATAGCAGCGGCAGCCGTCCTTGTAACTCCTATGCCGTAGCAGCCCATAATAAACGGTTTTTCTTCGCCGTTTTCATCCGTATAAGTTGCGTTCATAGGTTTTGAGTATTTTGTGCCAAGCTGGAATATATTACCCACTTCAATCCCTCTTGTTACTTTAAGCGGCTTATTACAGCAGGGGCAGAGTTCGCCCTCTTTTACAAGCGAAACGTCGACAAAATCAGGCGTTTTTGTGAAATTATATCCGACAATATGCTTGTGCGGCTCGTTTGCGCCGATTACAAAATTTTTCATGCCTTGCGCGGATTTATCGCAGATAATTTTTACCTTATTTTCATCCACACCCAAAAAGCTTAGATATCCGACCTCGCAGCCAAGATAATCATACGCTTCATCACTTGTTGCAGGTCTTATTTCAAGAGCACCGAGCGCATTTAGAAGTTTTGTTTCTTCGACTTCTTTATCGCCCCTAATCATAACAAGCACGGGCTTTGAGTCTGCAATATATAAAACCGATTTTAAAATGCAGGATGAGGGAACTTTTAAAAATTCACTAAGCTGCTCGATTGTTTTGACATTTGGCGTATCGAGTTTTTGTTCTTTGTCATAGCCGTAGTCCGCGCCGTTTGTTTGGGGGTTTAAAAGAATTGAGACGGCATGGTTTGAGTTTGCGCTGTAGTCACAGTTTTCACAGTAAAATACGTCATTTTCACCCGTTTGCGTAGAAGTTAAGACCATAAACTCATGGCTTACGCTTCCGCCGATTGCACCCGAATCCGACTGCACCATTTTTGTTTCAAGTCCGCAGCGCTCAAAAATTCTCTTATACGCACGCGCCATATTTTCATACTCCTCATCAAGCGACTCTTGCGAAGTATGGAAGCTGTAGGCATCTTTCATAATAAATTCACGACCCCTCAAAAGTCCGAAGCGCGGGCGGATTTCATCCCTAAATTTAGTTTGAATTTGATAAAGATTAATCGGCAATTGTTTGTATGATGTAAAAGTTCCGCTTACAACAGATGTTATAACCTCCTCATGTGTCGGTGCCAGACACATTTTATTGTCATGCCTGTCGCAAAACCTTGCAAGCTCTCTGCCGTAGACTTCCCATCTGCCTGACTTCTGCCATATTTCGGCAGGCTGTACAAAAGGCATTAAAAGCTCCTGCGCGCCCGCGGCGTTCATTTCTTCGCGTATAATTTGAGAAATTTTTGCCAGAACTCTCTGCATAAGGGGAAGATAGCTGTATATGCCGGATGTGAGTTTTTTTATATAGCCCGCTCTTACAAGTAATTTATGGCTTATTGCTTCGGCGTCGTTTGGAAATTCTCTTAAAGTTTGAACAAAAAGTTTTGACATTCTCATAAAATTAATAGCCTCCGAAAGTGCACAAGGTAGTATATCGGCAGATAAAAAAATCTGTTATAAGCATTATAACAACAAAGTAAGAAAGCGGCAAAAAATAAAGTTTTTTAACAAAAAAACTTTTGCACATTGCCACGGACACAAGTTTTATTTTATTATTATTTAAGGAGTTTTAAGTTATGGAAATTTTTGCAAATGCCGCGTTTTACCTGATTGCACTTTTTGCCGTAATCTCGGTGTTGACTGTTCTTTTTGCAAAAAATACAAAGGTATATTTATTTGCAGCCGTTATTTTATTTGCCTGCATTTCAGGGCTTTATTTACTGTTAAAATCACCCGTTGCGTTTTTGGTGCATACGGTGTTTTTCACATTTGGCACGGGGGTAATTCTCCTGCTTGGCGCAAAAGATTTTGCAAATGAGGAGAAATTAACGTTTAATTTTAATGTAAAAACGTTTCTTTCAATATTACTCTTTGCCGTTTTTATACTCCTTCTTGCACCGTTTTTTATACATCAAATAAATGCACAGATAACAGGGGGCTTTTGCATTGAACAAAAACTGCAATCGTACACTTCTCTTGTAAATCTTTGTCTGATTATATTTTCGGTGCTTACAATCGCACTCTTAAGCGGATTTTACACTATTGCGTTCTGGAGAAAAAAATGACTCATCAAGTGGTATATGCAGCATTTATATTATTTTGCACGGGATTATTCTTAACGGTTGCTTCAAAAAATATTTTAAAAATCTTTATCGGCGTTCTGATTTCGTACTCTGCCGCACTTGTGCTTTTATTTATTTCCCAAAACCCGCCCGCCGCAGAAATATGCGCTGTTTTATCCGTACTTGCCCCGCTTATTTGCTTTGCGGGAGTTTTTACGATAACAAAAGTTTACAAAAAATTCAATACGGTTGACATCGACAAAATAGAAAAAATTATAAGGGAAGAAAAATGATAGATATTTTAACACTTGTTTATATCGCGATTTTTGCTCCTTTTTTGTGCGCACTTATTTTATCCGTATGCAAGTTTGCAAACTCAAAATTTCCACAGTACGGTAATTTTGCACTCAGCATGACAACCTGCGGCGCAAGCCTTTTGATTTCCGTTTTGCTTTTTGTCTACACCCTTACATACAGCGGCTATGTACTTGAAAATAATATTGCGCTTTGCGCAATTCAAAATATTTTATTTCATTTCGGGATATACCTTGACAATTTAAGCAGTATTTTTATACTGTTCATCTCTCTTTTATTCTTTGTTGCAAATATATTCTCATACAGATATCTGCTTCAAAACAGACAAGGGTTCGCAAGGTTTTACATATATTTAAACCTTATGCAGTTTTTTGCATACTGCTTTTTTATAAGTTCCAATCTGATGCAGAGCATTGTATTTATAATGATGCAGTCGCTTATGCTCTACCTTTTTACAAACTTTTATTTTCAAAAACCTGCCGCCGCGGAGGATTCGCAAAAAGTTTTTATTGCAAATATTGCGGGTGATTTTATACTTATTTGCGCCTGCTGTGCGTTTTTATATTTCTCGACAATCACAGCGGATACAATTAACATTCCGACACTCGGATACAATAATATTAACTCTCTCGGTCTGTATTCTTTTGCAAGCCTCAACCCTGTAATATTTGCACTTATTTGCCTGCTGTTTATACTCGGAAGTATCATAAAAAGCGCCCAGTATCCGTTTTTGCGTTCGATAAGCCGGAGCGTACAAGCGCCAAACCCTGCTTTTTCACTGATAATAAGCCCTATAATACTCGCACAGGGGGTATTTTTACTTTTAAGATTATTTCCGCTTTTAAATTTAACACCCGTGCTGTTTGAAGTTTTAAAAGCGGCGGGCATACTGAGCGCACTCCTTGTGCTTTTAAGCGCCGCAAAGGAAAATGAAATAAAGAGTTTTTGTGCAAAAATTGCAATCTCGCAAACAGGCATTGCGATTTTTGCGCTCGGTTTTAAAATGTACGATTTGTGCATTTTTCAGCTCTTATGCTCGGGCTTTGCAATGGCGCTTATATCCTACACTACAAACGCCCTGAGCTACTCTACAGGTTCACAGGAGAATATAAAATTTTTGGGCGGCTTAAGGGAAAAATTGCCTTTTCAGGCGGCAGCGTATCTGCTTGGCGCGGTATCGCTTGCGGGTTTTGTATTCAGCGGATTTTACCCCAGAGCTATGATTTTGGATAAACTTTTTAAATCAGACAGCTTTATATATCTTGTAATTTTGCTGTTGTGCTCTTTCGTTACGGCATTTTGCCTGTTCAGGGTATATTTCAGGGTTTTTGAAGGAAGGTATCGCGGAACTTTTGAACCAAAGAACGTCGGCAAGGCAATGAATTTCGGAATTATCTTATTAACCTTGCCTACGGTATTTTTTGGCTATATTTTCAGCAGATACGCGGGCGGTTTTCTTACACCTGCCGCAGGCTCAAACATTGGCAATTTTAATCCCTTTATAAACATTTTCGCATTTCTTATAAGTGCCGCGGGATATTACCTTGCATATAATATATATTTCACCAAAAGGCTCTATTCGGTGAGGATTAGAGCAATAAGGCGGCTTGCTGCCAAGTGTTTTTATGCTGAAAACTTTGTAGACTTTATTACAAAAGATTTGCTTATATTTTTATCAAAAATATTTTCATTCTTTGAAAAATATATACTAACGTTTTTATACAAACTGCCTGCATATATTTTAGATTTAATATCATATATTGCAATTAAAACCGAGGGCAAAAACACAAATTCAAAATTCTTTGGAATTGTCCTGTGGATGAGTTTAATAACTTTTATTGCTTGTTTGATTTATTTTAAAACGGGGGTGATAAGATAATGGATAATATATTAAATGCGCTTGTTTACACCCTTATGCCCCTTTTTGCGGGACTTGTGATTTTTGTCGGATTATTTAAAAACAATCAAATTGTAATCAGGCGGTTTGCAAAATATTTCAGTCTGTTTTACTTTTTGCTCGGCATATACATATTTTGCTTAAAAAATACAAATTTTGAACTTGAAAATGTTTTTCTGAGCAATTCTGCGGCACTGCTGTCTGCTTCAGGCGGATATATGGCGGGCTTTGACACTCTCGGCAGCATTTTTGCAATTCTTATATCCTTTATAGTGCTTATTTGTTTTATCTGCGCAAAGAGCGTCGTTACCGCAAAACACAAAATATTTTACCCTCTTGTTTTGTTTTTTGAATTTGCGGCGCTTACAATAATCTCTACGCAAGACTTCTACATTTTCTGTGCTGCGGCACTTTTTGAAGTTTTATGTATTTATGTTCTGGCACAGAATTTCCTTGTGCAGAAAAATGCAAAAAACTCCGCAAAAGACTATCTGATTTTAAATGCGTTTTTTATTTTTCTGCTCTGCGGCTCTTTTGCCCTTGTTTTAACACTTCTGTCACACAATGCAATAGAGGCAAATATACTTGGTTTAACCCACAATGCAGCCGATATTTCATCAACCATTCAGCTTATGCTCTTTTTGCCGCTGCTTTTACTCTGCGCGCTTAAAATTCCGCTTTTCCCGCTGCACAAACCGCTTTTAGGAATTATTGAAAACTCCAATGCGGCACTTGGCTGTGTGTTTTTGACGGAGTTTATTTTAGGTTTTTATCTGTTTGTAAAATTTAACATCTACACTCTAAGCTCTGTTTTTGAAATTTTTGCGCCGGTAATTAGCATAATGTTGCTGTTTAACCTGCTGTATTTTGCAATTCTTGCGCTGGGGGAAGTTGATTTAAAAAAATCTTTTGCATACTTTTACTTTTCGCAAAATTCAATTGCAATATGCGCGCTGTGTGCGATGAGTCCGCAAGGTATTACAGGCGGGGTTTATCAGTGCATTTCGGCATCTTTAATCTCTCTGGGGCTGTTTTTGTGTTTTTGTTTTGTATCGCAAATATTTAAAACCACAAAATTGCCGTTTATGGGCGCACTTGCAAGCCGCACCCCGAAACTTGCCGCCTTTAGTTTTATTTTGACACTGAGCGCTGTCGGCATGCCTGCAACTTCGGGTTTTTGTGCAAAATTTCTGTGCACACTGGGCGGTTTTGCCGCAAATACATATTCGCAAAACACTATATGGATTTGCACCATCTTAATATTTTTAGGTCTTATAATAAATGCAATTTATTTAATTAATACCTTCCGGAATATATTTTTCGGAGCGGACGAGTGCCAAAAATGCAAGACTGCGGATTTGCTCAGACACAGAAGTTTTGCACTTTTTGCAATAGTATTTATTGTAATTCTGCTCGGTATTATGCCGCAAGTGCTGACAGGCTCTGTCGCAAAGTATGCCGAGATGGTTGTATCAACATTCTTGTTTTAAGGAGTAGCTATGTTTTTCTTTGACAGTTTTATAATTACACAAAGAACTTTTTATATGACTCTGGGTTTTATAGTTTTATTTCTCGCAACGGTAATAAATTTTGCCTGCTCCGGACTTTTCAAAAAAAACTCTCAAAAGTTTTCAAACATAACACTCTGTAGCGCCCTTATACTGTCAAGTTTGTGCCTGCTGCCTTTTGTTTTGGGTTTTTTAAACCCGCACAGTACAAGTTCAATATATTTTTTCAACAAAAATATAGCTTTTGGCGGGCTCGAAATATTTTTATGCATAATTTCACAGCTTACAATTCTTGCGGCATTTTTGATTTCAAAAAAGCAGTCGGACAAACTGCGCTTTAAACAGCATTATTTCAATTCGCTTTATCTTTGCAGCGCCATGGCTCTTAATTTTCTTATCATCTCAAAAGGTTTTATTCCTTTTATTTTATCTCTTGAAACCATCAGCATTTGCACATTTTTCATAATTCAAGGGTTTAAAAACAGAAATATATTTTTCAGCGCTTACAAGTATTTTTTAATGTCCTTTACAGCGACTGCGGTAATGGTTTTTGCATATGCTCTTTTGTGCGGCTTTAGCGCACAATCCGGACTGGCGCCCGTTGCTGCAAAAGCTCTGTTTATAGGCGGACTTCTTGCAAAATGCGGCTTTTCGGTAATATTTCAACACGAAAAACAAACGGAAAACAAAGACTCCTACCCTGCTTTTGTTTTCTCTAATCTGGCGGTTTTACTCACTTATTCCGTTTCACTGCACAAAGTTGTGCATGATTTTTTTGAAACGGGGAGTTTGGTTCAAATATTTTTTACCCTGCTTCTTCCTCTCTGCTGTCTTATCGGGGCATGTAAAACCCTTAGGGCAAAAAACTATAAAGATTTTGTTTTCTACCTAAACTGCACAAACTTCTGCACAATTGCTTTTTTATTTTTCATCCAAAATACTTTTGTCCACTCCTCGTCGCTGCTTCTGCTGATAAATGTACTCATTTCAAATCTTGCGCTTTTGAGCGCGGGTGAAATTTTCTACATAAACAAAGACTCAAATATGGACTACGGAGACTTTAAGGGCGTATCATACACTAATGCAAATTACTGCAACCTCCTGAGCATAGCTGTTTTCATATCTGTTTCGATAATACCTGCGGGCATATTTGCATCAAGGTTTTTTGCAAGCGCCGCACTTTCCCAAACCGGACTGTGGAGCAGCGTAGTATTTTTTGTTTATTCGCTTGCATACGCGATTTTGATTGCCTCTGCAATAAAATTCACCGCGGTATTTTACCAAAAACCGAATAACGGTAAGCACTTCAAAAACAAAACATTCAAAAAGAGGACGAATATATGCTATTCAATCCTCTTAATGTCAATCATTTTATCAATTGCAATGATAATTTTAAGCTCTAAAACAGCCGCGTTGATTATAGAGATTCTGTAACAACGGAATTGTTATTCACAGCTTCAACCGTACTGTCCTCTAAATCATAGAACCATGCATTTGTAAAGTCACTTTCATGTTTTCCAAAATAGTCATCATTCATTGCGGGATCTATGTAAATTTTTGCTTTGTTATAAAAAGCGGCAAGCCCGTTTTTGGGAGCGTAATCGCTGTAATATCTTACATAGTGTTCGCTGCCCCTTGCGCCTTGAAGCTGCGAAGTTGCCCTGTCTATCATTTTAAGGGTAGCTTGAGAATACCCTTTATCTTGCAGCATTTCAACATCTGCGGTTTTGCCTTCTTCAAGATAAGCAAAGCACGACTGAGTAACAAACAATAAACTTAAAGCCAATATAGTTTTTTTCATAATATACCTCATACTACACTAACTATTATTATATATTATATTTCATTTTTAACCAACTATTTGATGTAAATTTTATTTAAAAAATTTTAATTCCCCCAAATCCTCCGCTATGACTTTTTCAAATTCGTCAAGAAGATTTTCCTGCGGGACTTTTTTAACCATTTCGCCTTTTTTAAATATATACCCTTCACCGATTGCGCCTGCAATACCGTAATCAGCATCACGCGCTTCATTCGGACCGTTTACGGGACACCCCATAGTGGCAATGGTAAGCGGCATATCAAGATTTTTAAACCGCTCCTCTACTTTTTTTGCAAGGCTTATAAGGTCAATTTTTGTCCTCCCGCAGGTGGGGCATGAAACAAAATTAACACCTCTTTTCCTGAGTTTTAAAGCTTTTAGAATATCCCAGCCCGCAATCACTTCTTCTGTCGGATTTTCGGTAAGCGAAACACGGATTGTATCTCCTATCCCCTCGGCAAGAAGCGTACCTATCCCTATGGAAGATTTAACTACCCCGCCCCTTAAAGTTCCCGCTTCCGTTACACCGAGGTGCAAAGGATAAGGGATAATATCGTTTATAAGTCTGTACGCTTTAATTGTAGTCATCACATCGCTTGATTTCAGCGAAACTTTTATAAGGTTAAATTCGCAGTCCTCAAGCATTTTTATGTGCGAAAGCGCGCTTTTGACCATTTTTTCTTCAAGCTTTAAGGTTTTGTCCGCCTGCAGTTCTTTTTCAAGGGAGCCGCCGTTAACACCTATTCTTATGGGCGTATTTGTCTTTTTTGCCATATCCGCGACAATTTTCACATGCTCCGCTCCGCCTATATTGCCGGGATTAAGCCTTAGTGCATCAACCCCTGAGTTTATACACTCAAGCGCAAGCCTGTAGTCAAAATGAATATCCGCAACAATGGGCAGGGGGGATTTATTTTTAATTTCTTTTATCTTTTGCGCGCAGTCTTTATTTAACACAGCAAGACGAACAATCTCACACCCCGCATCTGCCAGACATTTAATCTGCTCAAGGGTTGATTTTACATCATGAGTATTTGTATTTGTCATCGACTGTACACTGACAGGCGCCCCGGCGCCTATTTTTACATCCCCTATTTTAATTTGAATTTTTTCCATAACACAAATTCCTTTTTTTATGCTAAAATCATAGCATGAAAATAGCAGTTATATCAGATATTCACGCAAATACATCGGCGCTTAGGGCGGCTTTAAATCAAATTAAATCATTAAATGTTGATAAAATTTTTTGTCTGGGCGACATTTTAATGGCGGGATACGACCCGAACGGAACGGCAGAAATTATTACAGGGCTTGAGAATTTGGAGATAATACAGGGCAACACCGACAAAATGGTTTCCTGCTTCAGCCAAGAACTGCTTGAAAAAGCAAAAAGCAAATCTCCCTGCATGGGTTACGCTCTTGAGGACGACTTAAAAATAATTGATGAAAAATATAAAAATTTTGTCAGGGATTTGCCAGAAAATAAATATGTCAAAATAAACGGCTTAAAAATTCACCTCGTGCACGGCTCGCCGCGCATGCAGGATGAGAATATCTATCCGAACTTAGCGCAGGATGAAGTTGAAAAAATGGTAGAGGGTTCATCTGCAGATTTAATCCTTTGCGGGCACACTCATATACCTTGCGGCTATACGCTAAAATCAGGCAAAACCGTTGTGAATGCAGGCTCAATCGGGCGCTCGATGACACAGGATAGAATGCCGTACTGGGCAATGCTTGATATTGATGACAATGGTACATTTCAAATTGAACACACAAGTGTAAAATATGACAACAAAAAAGTCAGCGAATATATTAAAAACAGAGGCTTTAAGTATGCCGATGAGCTTGCAAAAATGTATATATAAAGGAGAATTAAATGACAGATGTCCACGCACTGCACCAAAGTGCAAACGATGAACTTTTAAAAGGCAACGAAGACAAAGCCATTGAAATATATACAAAAATAGTCGAGCTTGCGCCATCTGACGAAATTGCTCTTTCGCAGCTTATGGATTTGTATTTGGAGCGCGACAAATTTATGTATTACATAATGCGCTCAAACGTCAATATTGTGGAGCGCGACAAATTTATGTATTACATAATGCGCTCAAACGTCAATATTGTGCAGCATAAATATGAACATGCAATAAATGACGTTAAAAAGGCGCTAAATCTTGACTCCCACTCGACCGAAGGAAGGAGAAAACTTGCAAGACTGTATAAAGTCAGCGGAAAAAATCTGCGCGCGATAGATGAATTTTTAAAACTCATAGACATCGACCCCAACCAGAAAGATGCTTATATTGAGCTTATTGACCTGTATGCAAAAGAAAACAGTCTGGAGAGCGCGATCGGCGTAGCAAAAAAAGCAGTTTCGCATTTTGAAAATGATGCCAACTTTAAAAATATTCTTGCAAATCTTTACTTTAAACTCGGCGACTATACAAACGCGCTTGAAGTTGTTCAGGATGACTTTTTAAAAGCCAAAATCCTTCTGCAGGACGAACAAAACGAAAAAGCAAAAGAAATTTTAGATAAACTTAAAGAAGATAAAAACCTGTATAAAGAGCAAAACAAAGAACAGCTTGCAGCATACTATCTCCTTGAGGCTCAATATTTCTATAATAAAAAAGAATTTGAACAGGCTCTTAATTCCGTTGAAAAATACACGGACATAAGCTTGCCAAATCCCCTTTCTTTCCAAATGAAAGCGTTGATTTATGAGGGCATGGGCGACGAGTTTAAATCTTATTATAACTGGGGATACTGCTATAAGCTGCAAAAGCGCCCCGATGAGGCTATTGTAGAGTTCACACACGCAAACAATGCCAATCCCCATGACAAAAATACGCTAATCGAACTTGCAAATCTGTACGCCAACAACAACGAAAAATTTGCCTCTATGGAATACTGGAAAAAAGTATATGAAATAGACAAGGATAAACGCGCAGGGCAGATTTTGGGCGATTTTTACTATCAACAGGGCGACTTGAGGCTTGCTGAATATTACGGTAAAAAAATCGAGAAAAAAGAACTAAAAGAAGCGCAATATCAGGACGAAGGACTGCTTGAAAAAATTATAAGCTTCTTCTCTAAAAAATAACCGTAATTGTAAAGAAATATTAACAGTATATACAAAATATGTCAATTTTATTGCCAAAGTATTTTTTATTTATATGAGAGTAAACAAATTAAAAAAATACAGAGGATTTTACCATGACAACAATTCTTGAAACGGTATTCAAAGATGTCGCAACAAGCGCACTGACTAGCTTGGCACAAAAATCAACACAGGCAGCCACAGAAGAATTTGGCGATACACCCGTGTTTGATATAACAGGGGTATTAAACAGTGCAACGAGCGGAGAACTTGACAGTAAAGGAATTTTTGATATTGCAGGCGCACTTACAGGTTCAAGTGGTAATGTTGATTTAACGGAACAATTATGTTCCGGAGTTGGTAAAATTGCCGGTACTGCAATGGGCGGACCCGCAGGAGGACTTATTGGTTCATTATTAGGCAAATATGTGCTTGCACCAATATCAAAAGCAGTAAATAACATACAAACAACTCTTATAAATACGGTTGCAAACGGCATTGGAAACCTTATCGGGGGACTGTTCGGCGGCAAATAACACTAAGCAAATCCAATAAACAAATTTACATTATACTCTAAAAAAGCTCTTAGTAATCCTAAGAGCTTTTTAGATTTAAAATTCACACAATACGTACACATATAAACATCTTTTCTTCAAAGTTAATTCGCCCGATACATCACATTATAGACATCTAAAAACAATATGCTAAAATTTTTTTATGCAAACTTTTAATTTACAAACTTGGCTTGATTTAATACAAGAAAAAATAAAAACCGCATTTGAGGATAATCTCCTTTTTATAGGATACCATGGGAGTTATGCACGCAAAGAAGCTGACAAAGAGAGCGATATTGACCTTGTTATTGTCTTAAAAACGCTGGCTGTTGAAGATTTAAAAAAATACAGAGAAATTGTAAATTCAATGCCCCGTAAAGAAAAGTGCTGCGGGTTTATATCGGGGGAAAAAGAAATTCAAAACTGGTCTAAGGCGGATGTTTTTCAATTTTACTATGAGATGAAAAGTCTTTACGGCAACATTACAAAAATCATAACCCCGCCAGATAAAGAGGATGTTAAAATCGCCGCAAAAACAGGGCTTGAAACGCTGTATCACGCTCTTTGTCATTCGTTTTTGTTTAACTCAAACAGAGCTGAAAATCTTAAAAATCTATATAAAATGGCGTTTTTCATTCTGCAGGCGGAATATTTTTTAAAAACGGATAAATATATTTTAACCAAAAAAGAGCTTATAAAATATTCAAATGACAGTGATTGCCGCATATTAAAAACCTTCAAAAATAGAGCACGGATAAGTGATTTTAATACAGAAGAACTTGATAGTCTGTATATTTTACTCTTTAATTGGTGCAAAAATAAATTGCAGGATTTACAAACCCTGCAATTTTAAAGCTGCAGCTCGAAATTTTAAGCCTGCACAAAAAACATTTACGGGTATAAATTTATCCGACAGTATTTTTATGGCAAACATTGGACTCGGATGACAGCGGCATGGGGGATGAAGCTTAAGAGAATGTACAAAGAAAACATTGAAAATTTTAAAGCATAAGACTTAATAAAAACTAACATCCGCAGGAGCAGCATTTGACTTGGGTATAATTTAAAGCTAATAAGTACGGCAAAACTGTGGCACTTGGAAACAAAGTTAAAAAACTTTCAAATATTTGAAAAATTAGTGCTAATACAAATTTAAAATACAATAAAACGTATCTTTAAAGAACAGGGGCAAACCCGTACAATATAGCAAGGAGAGCAAAACCGAAAACATCCGCACAAGAAGCTTGCAAAAATTTGAAATATCAATTAAATTAAAATGCTCAGCAGTTGCCTTCTTTAAGGCAAGCACAGAACTCAGACGATACTGTCAGGAGGGTGAAGTTAAACGACATGCAAAAAAGCCCTCAAAATGAGAGCTTTTCTTTAAATATAAGATCTGGCAGCAACTTATCTTCCGGGAGGCTACCCTCCGAGTATTGTCAGCGCGAGTAGTCTTTACGACCGTGTTCGGGATGGGAACGGGTGGAGTCCTACCGCTTGGCCACCAGAAAACCTGATGTCATGCAGCTTATCAGCTTGCACGCTGAAAGTTGCACAGATAATATAAAACCTATGTATTTTCCTCAACATTAAATGTATTCAGGAAAAGCCCTCGTCCTATTAGTAACACTCGGCTGCAAATGTTGCCATTCTTCTACCTGTGTCCTATCAACCTCGTAATCTGCAAGGGGACTTACTGACTTGTGTCAAAAGAGAACTCATCTTACGGTGGGCTTCGTACTTATATGCTTTCAGCACTTATCCGCTTGGAACACAGCTACCGGGCGTTTACCCTTGGCAGGATAACCCGTACACT
>CASGEP010000020.1:49632-50300 GCA_949300515.1 uncultured bacterium | reverse complement strand
ATACACTACTTCTTTGTACCCTGCGTTTATGTAGTCATTTTCCTGCGGGTTTAAAATCGTTTTATTGTTTAAGATTAAATAATGCGGAGCATATTTAAGAGTGTTATTTTCTAATTTTGCATACATTTTTTATTCCCTTTCTATTTCCATACAGTTTGTGATACGGGATATATGTTTACTCCCGCAACTGAATTTTGACCCCCCGCACCGTGGTAATACGTGCATAAATATTGAAAAGACTTAATCTTTTTATGCTTTTTTGCGGTTGAAATATTTTTGTTGTATCCCTGATTTACGGTGCCAAGCGATATTGTTTCATTTGTGTTATCCGTATAGTAAAAAATTATTCTGGAGTTGTTCAAATATCCGTGAACTTGACCGTTAAATTGAGCACGAAGTGTCGCAGGCGAACCAATTGGAGCAGGAAAAGTTATTGTCATATTTATATCGGCGCTTGCGTTCCAGCTGTGATAACATTGAAAGCCTACATACGAGCTGTAGTGATATCTGTTGAGAATATACCCTCCGTTGCAGCTGTAACCTGTTGAGCTAAAGTTAAAAGGGGTTACCGTTTTTACTTTGCTTGATTTTATCAGCTCAAATATTTTCTTATTCATAGCCTTACCCCTAATCGACCGTATTTAAGTAAGAATGGTAGCCGCACCAAT
>CASGEP010000020.1:0-49622 GCA_949300515.1 uncultured bacterium | reverse complement strand
CCCTGATGTCGTATCAAAGATTAAGCGATTTATTGTCACCCCGTCCGCCACAATCTCGGGCACTTCGCCGATTTGCCAGCTGACATTTGCGGGAAGGGTTAAAGTTATGCCGCTCTCGATTGTGAATTCAAGCATTGTGTTTACAAAATTATTATCATTTTCAAGCTCGGGTAAATTAAGCAGTGCATTTACTTTTATCTGTGCCGTATGTACCGTGTCGGCGCTAAGCGCGACAATGGGGGAGATTAAGGAGTTAATCGCGGTTATTGTGCCGTCCTCGCCCCTTGTAAAACCGTCTGCGATTTTTGCTTCAAAGCACTGTATAAAAGTATCCTCAGCGCTCAGTTTTTTATACATTTTATTATCTGTCGTATTAAGATAAATCAAAGGAGCGCTGCCTGTCGGCTCTGCTGCAGCTTCTGTGTAACTTAGATATTCATGGACCTCGCCCTGATTATCTATTGTAAGCACAGAATTTGAGGCAGCAGTTGTATAGGTTTTTGTAACGGGAGCAGCCAGAGTATAGCTTAAATATTGACTTTCGCTTGTGCCGTCATCATCTGCCGCGCTTAATCCGTTTGGGATTTGAACACTAAGCCCGCTTGAGATTGTAAGTACGGCAGATGAAAAGGAAATTAGAGAGGTGATGTCATTAAGATGTAAAATCGTATCGCCCCCTTGATTTGATATATCGGTTATACTTCCCTGCAATTGCGCTATTTGATTATTCAGAGTGTTTTTTATGCTCTCAATTGTATCAAGAACATATGTAAAATTTTCATTAACCTGAGTTGCTACGGCTTTTGTACCTGCAACAAAAGTATACGGAATTTGATTTGTCATGTTTTTATTCCTCTATGTTGTAATTTTTATTTCGCCAGGTGCGTAAATAGCGGCATTTGTCGCATAGTGAACGCCGTTGTATGCGGCGTCACACATAACGTTAAAACTTATATTATTTGTCATTCCTTCAAGCGGTTCATAGACCGCACGTTTTTCAACCCCGCCCGTAACTATTACAAGCTCGCTTGATGAAGCTTTTACGCTAAAGCTTTTTGGAGCGCCGAGCGATGAATAAATATTCAGCCCGCTTATAACCGTTTGCCATGCTCCGTTTGTATATATTTGCGCGTTTGAGCTTGTGATTGTTAACCTATTCCATATTGTTATTGAAAGCGACCCCGTAACGGCGGAAGCGCCAGAGTTGTATGTGCTTGCAAGGGTGCTTGAAAACTCTACCGTGCCCTCGTTTAAATGTGCAAGAGCTGCATTTGCACCTGCGCCCTGCGAACCGTAGTAAGGATATGAGCATGAGGCTTGAATTATCGAAGCGTTTGCGCTGCAGCGCACGCCCGCGTAAAAACTCCAACCGGAAAAAGCGGGATGAGAAAACACCGCGCCCGAGTACTTTGTACATTCAAAAGGATAATTGAGCATTTTTAACCTCTTTTGCCGTAATATGCGGTCACAGTTTCACCTCTGTCGATTGTTTCAAAGATTATTCTTTGCTGATTTGTCACTTTATAATTCGGGGATATCGCATTGTTGTACTGCACGTTTTGCGGAAGTGTCAAAGTGTACTGTGCATTAGGGTTTGTGAAGCTAAAAAAAGTATTGTACAATTCGTTATTGTTTTCAGGTTCCGCCAAAACAATTGTAGTGTCGCCCGCAAGCTGTGCTTTGTATAACTTGTCATATTGAAGTGTTACGGAGCCTGAAACATTCCCGAGGTTTGTAACGGTTTTTTTATCGGTTAAAATGCCGTTAAGCTGCCCGAGGTTAACGGCTTCGTCATTATTTTGCGCCTGCGCAACTTTAAAATTCTGTCCTTCGTTACCATTCAGGCGCGCAAGGTATGTATGCGCATCCGTATCAAGGTTATGCGCTGAAATACCCGTGCTCATTATCTCTTGAACTTCTTCTTTTGTGGGATAAGAAAAAGAGGTATTAACGCTTACAAAACCTATTTGAGCGGGAATTGCGTGCAAATACAATTTAACTTTGATTTTATTTATTATGCCCGTTGATTGCGTTAAAAGTAAATCAATGTGCGTTTTTTGACAAATTACAAGCTTGTTGTTTTCATCAAATAATCCAAGCTCGCTTATTACCATGCCTGTTAAGCTCGTTGGAATTTCAAGCTGCGCAAACCTTCCGCGACCTTCTTCATGGCCGAAAGTTATTGCCATATATCCGGGCGAATTTTTGTCAAAGACTTGATTAACAAGCGCTGCCGTGTTTAAATCGGGCACAAGCTCGCCCGTGCCGAGCGCGATATACCACCCGTCGGTTATAAAAGGCGTATTGCCCGCAAGCGAATGCTCTTCAATTAAATTAATACCGTATTGCGTGAGCTGCGGTACGTAAATTTGTTCATCACTCATATTTTAAAAACTCCAATATCCGTCATTATCCGTATTATTGTCCTCATCTGCCCAAACGCTTTGGGAGTGATTGCCATAAAAATCGTTCCAGATAAGCTCCATACCCATTTCGGGCAAAAGTTCAATTTCACGTTCAACCACACAGTATGCGCCCGTGTACAAATTTGCCGTGCTCTCGTCAATTGCCTGTGCTTCAAGCATAATATGCGCGGGCTTTACTTCCTCGAGATTTTCAATAAGTGCGGTTGTATTTGATAAATTTTTGATCCCGAGATTAAGCAAAAACTTGTCATTTGAAAATGTAATTTTGCCGTTTTGCGGAAAAAACTGTTCAACAATATTTTGCAGCGTATCGAGTTTTGTGCGCTCGTTTTTTGTCTGCCATCTGGCTTGAATTTGCGCCCCTCGTGTGCTCAAATTTTTTGTAGTATCCGTCTTGATGCTTAAAAGGTTTTCCCACCAGTTCGCGCCGTCCTCGTTGAGCGTATCAAAAAAGAAATTTGCCTTAAATTTGTCAAATATTACGGCTATATTTTCAAATACGGCGGCAATAGCAGCACTTAGGACCTCAGTATATTTGTCTGTTTTATAGACCTCGTTTAAATAATTTATTATGTTTTGAAAAAAGTTCATTTTTCTATTGTCCGCTTGTGTCCCGGATTGCTTCAAAGCTGCTCAAATACGGAATTTCAACGCTTTGAGCGGTGTTTAAAAGCTCGACGTTGTTAACCCCGCCGTTAACTTTTAATTCACTGATGTCAAGAATATCATCAACGCCCATAATGGCAGTGTTGATTTTTGCATAACTCAAGTAGCTTGTTGTATTTCTCGAAAGCGTTTGTATTACTTCTTTGAAATATTCCTCACAGACTGTTTTTGCGGCACTTTGGACGTCGTCCCATACCCCGCCCTGTTTCATTTTTATTTTAAGACTTACGGATATGTTTTTATTTGTCATACTCGCGACCGTGCAGCGTGCGCCAATTGGCGCTTGCCCGTTGCCTTCGCCCCATCCTTCCGCCGTGGTACTCTGATAAATGTAATCCGACCCGTTTGCGGTCGCTTTTTGAGTCGCAAGGGTGAAATCAGTATATACAATTTCTCCGTTTGCGCATGCCTGCCCCGCGCTGCCCGCGGTTTGCACATACCCTGTTGCATTACCTGCGGCAACTTTATACCCGAAGGGGTCAATGTAGCGCTGCACAAGGTTAATAAGAGCATTGTCCGCCGCTTCGTATTCGGCATTTACGATTAATATTTTTACGGTCAAATTACCGTTCCATGTCGGTTTTACAATCGCCCTTCCGACCCCGGGGCACTCATTTGCCCATTTTTCATAGTGATAGATGTTAAGCGAAGCGATGGGCTTTTGCAAATCGTCCAAATATCTTTGTATAAGGTGCTCTTTTGTTTCTTTTTCGTACCCTCCGCTAAATGGCGCCTCGTTTGTAATTTCAACTATGCCGGGGATAGTGTAGGGCATTTTTACAACCGTATCGGCGGGTACATTTCCCGCACTGCCCGCCGTTAAACACTGAGCCATAAAAGTATCGCCCGTATTTACTTCTTTTGTTTCAAGCGATACAAATTGCAGTCCGCTTTGAGTTTCAAAAATGTCATTTACGGTTATAAGCCCCGAGCCGTTTGCGACTTTTATTGAGCCTGTGGCAAAAGTTTCTTTTGTCGCGACTATACCGCGCCTTTGATATACAAATTTTACTAAATCGTCGTACTCGTAATTGTTTAAATCGCCGAGTTTGCACAAGTATGCGAGTTTATCCCAGAGGCGCTTTAATTCAAAAGAAATTGCGCGCGAATAATCCCATGTAAAAAAGCCTGCGCTTTTTTGGTAAGTTTCGGGGACTTGCGCTAAAATGTCCGCCGCTATCTGTTCCTCGTTTTTTTCTATATCTATAAACATATAATCACCAAATTATATAAATGTCATCAACCGTTACATCAACAAACGTGCCGTCGTACAGTTCCGCCTGAACATATACAAGTAAATTTTTGCCCTCTTTTTTCATATTAAACCCGCTTACACGTCTTATTGCGGGACACAGCGGCAAACCTTCTTTTATTTCGCGCTCAACCTGCGACTCCTCATAGCCGTTATTTAACCTTTTCCTGCCAAAAAGTTTGCGGATTGAAGTACCGAAATATGTGCCCTCGTAAATCCTGTACATATCTCTCGGGGTTTTTATAAAAAGCACAATCCACTGCTTAATCGCTTCGATATCATGAATGATTTTAACGGTACCGTCGACTAATTCATGTTCTTTTTTGTCCCAGTTATACAAAAATACATCCGCTAATTGAGCAGATGTAGAAATGGGCTTTTTTTGCTCCGAATTGTCCTGCTGTATTGTATCATCTAAAACTGTAGGAAACAAATCAACCTCCGTTTTGAATGTTTAAAACTTTATCTATGAGCACAAATTTATTTTTCTCCTCCAGACTCACAATAACAACCTCATCACCTATATTCAAATTGCATTTAAGTGCTATAAGTTCGTTGTTTATCGAATTTATTGCACCTTTAAGATTGTTTATCGCGTTATATATATGGCTTATTGCGTTTGGCATTTGACAAGGTGCACCGCCGTAGCTGTGAGTTTCCGTAACAAGTTTTGCATTTTGCGCATTTTGCAGCGCATTATTGAGGTTATCGGGAACATTTTGTGATAGTGCTTCGGTTTTATCTATGTTGCAGCGAAAGCGGAACCACTCGGAAATTATAAGCTCCTCGTCTTCGTTCAAAATTATTTTATTCTCGCAATATGCAACACTTATTTTGGGTTCAATTTTGACAACCTGCGCTATAATTGCACTTTTTAAGTCTTTCGGATTGTCACGCTCTTTTAAACCTTTTGCGATTTCTGTAATAATATCCGCCATTTTACACCATTTTAAGCGCTACGGTAACGCTTTCTTTTGTTTTTGTTATGTTATGTGTGCTCGATGTAACTAAAAAGTCGCCCGAAATTTTATAAACGGGCAAATTTATCGGGATGATGACCCCTTTGTGAAGTCTGTAGTCGCTAAGTACGCTTAATTCAATTGAACATATAAGCTTGTTTAAGTCTTTTAGCATATTCTGAGCGAGTTTTTGAATATTGTTTGTTGTTGACATGTCAAGAACTTCAACGGTTTGCAAAAATCCGTACTTTTTAATACTCTCATCATCGCGAACCGTGACTTTTTTGGATAAATTTTCCTTGTTATCGGCGATTACGACACTATTTTTAAGCTCATTCATGGATACTTTAATATTTAAGCTGTTTATTGTATTATCTATGCTTGTTTTGAGCGCCTCGCTCATTATTGCACTTAAATCACTCTTTCGCTCATAGCTTAAAATCTCAAACTTTCCGCTTGAACATGTAAAATAGACGTCTTTGTATTCGCCTTTTTTCTGCGCAAGCGCGATTAATTCGCTAAAAACTTCGGATAAACGCCTGTCTTTGTAAATATCTTTTATACGGGCTTGGGTTTGGGGGATTGTGCCGCAGGGGATTTGATAACTGCGGCATAATTTGCTTATTGCATCAGATATTTTCATATCTGAAAACTGCTCTATAACTTCATTTTGATTGATATAAAATCCAAAATCATATCCGCTGTAGCTTAAAATATCTCGTCTGTTTTGCGAATAGTCCGTAATAACACCCTTTAACACGGTTTTGTTTTCTTCGGGGCTTCTTATTTCAAAAATTGAACCCGCCTCAATTTCAAAATCAGTCGAAAATGAAAAAGCGTTTGCATAGGTTTCAAGGTCATCTGAATAAGACGGATTGATTATATTTTTTACGATTTTATTGTTTATGTAATATTCGTACATTTATATAAGTCCGTATTGACTCAAATTTGAACTTGAATATATGCCGTTTGAACGTGCATACGTTTGAGCTTTGGGGGATGAGTTCAAATATTCCCATATGTCGCGGTTAAACTCTGTAAGGGCGATAGAGTAGTTTATGTCACCAACTTTGTCGATACTGTATTCAAAACTGTCTATGGTAAATAATCCGTTTTTTATTGAATACTTGTCAATGCTCGTAATAACTACTCTTATAGGTACTTCATAAATTATTGAGCTGTCTAAAAAATCTATGTAATTGTAGCCGTTTGTGTCGTAACCTGAGGCACAAAAAGGGTATTGTTTGTTAACGGGGAAAAAACTCGACCAGCTCAAACCCGTAAGATTTGCGGAACCTGTAAGTCTTATATCCCCGTTAACGGTTTCCTGAGTTTCATTTTTTGCGCCGTGTGAAATTTTGACCCCGTCGGGCGGAACGTATGGCACAACAAGAGTCTGCGTGCCCGTAATATTTGCAAAAGTTATATTCATTATCTTATTGCCATTGCCGTTTTAAGCTCGAGCGCTAAAACGTGCTTTAATTGATTTATAAATTCGCTGTTACCTATTAAATTGCCTGCGATATTAAGAATTACGGTTATATTTTGATTGCCGCTCAATATGCGCGCACTCTCGCGCGCGGGGGTAATGCTGTCACCTTTTTTCAGGTTTCTTATTTCGGGCCCGAATTCTCCGACAAGGGTCGGACCTCCGCTTGAAAATTGCGTACCTGTCGCAGCTTTTTTAATTACCGCGGGTTTTATAGCGGCACCCGCCGCGGATGAAACAACGCCGCCTGCGGGTACATCGTTGTTGCTTCCGGGGGTATTGGTTTTAGGATGATTGTTTTTGTTTGTATTTTTATCTAATTTGAAAAAATCCTTTAGAGCCTGTGCTGCTTTTTTAACTGCGCCCGTTACAGCATCCCAATTTTTAGCGAGCAATACAACGCCCGTTATTAAAGCGCCTACAAGTGTTATTGCAACACCCAAAGGGTTTGCTTTTATTGCCTTATTCCACAAAACTTGCGCGACCGTGACACCTTTTACGGCGTATGTCAGCCCTTTAAACAGAGCTATTGCAAAACCGATAGTTTTAAAAGCAGCCAGAGCGCCCACTGCGGCACCCGCCGCAATAGTAAGCCCTTTTATATGGTCAACGCAAAATTTTACAATTCCGCCGACTCCTTTTAATATTGGTGTTATAGTTTCTCTTATCTGCGGCATATTTGCAACAAGATAATTAACAATCTCAGTTGCAACGGGCAGCAGGTCGGCGCCGAGCATGGCAGCGGCAGAAGCTGCAGCCGAGTTTATTTTTTCCATCGAATCGCCGAATTTGTTACCCGCATTTATTGCTTCGTCGCTTATTTCAATACCGAGTTTTTTATATTCTGCCCTCTGACGTGCAAGCTGTTCGCTTGTCGCGTTAAAAAGCGGCATAAGCTCGGAACCTGAGCGCCCGAGCAAGTCATTTGCAATTTTTGCCTTTTGTGCGCCTTCGGGCATTTTTTGAAGGGCTGTGACAACTTCGTTAAATACCTGCTCCTGATTTTTTAACTTTCCGTTTGTGTCGTAAACGCTTATCCCGAGCGTATCGAATATTTTAGCCGATGTTTTTACGCCCGTTGATGCACTTACAATTTGTTTCGAAAGCGTTTTAAATCCCATTTGCAGTGATTCTATTTTTGCGCCGTTTTGCCCTAAAAGGTAGTCCCACTCCTGAAAGCCTTTTCGCGATATGCCGATTTTATTTGACATATCGTCAATTCTGTCCGCAACGTCCTGCGCTCTTTTGATAAGCGCGACGGTGCCGCCCGACACGGCGGCAAGCGCCACGGTTCCCGCCTGACAAGCTTTTTTAAAATCCGCTGCCAGTCCTCTGCTGAGTTTTTTAACCGCAGTGTTTAACCTCTTTGCTTCCTGCTCTTCAAGTTTGAACTCTTTGGCTATTTTTTTAACCTGCGGGCTTACCCTGTCAGTAAGCGACATAACAACGCCGATTGTTTTACTCATATTTTCCCCCGAGAAGTGTTACAAGGTTTTTAACGTAGTAATTTTCTTTTTCAAGGTTTAAAAGCATTGAAGCGAACGCGAATTGTTTTTCAAAATGGCTCCAACTTAAAATTTCGTCAAAAGACTTTGTTTTAAGCCAGTAGTGTATCAAAAACAAGTCGTCGTCACTCTCTATTGCTTTTTTATTTTCTGTATTTTATCCTCCCCGAGTCCGTAGCGGGCAAGAATATGCTTCACAAGAGCGTTTATTTCCGTTATATTGTGCCCGAGTGACAGCTCGACCGTGTCAATCGGGTCTTCAACACCGAGTTCTTCCTGCAGTTTTTTTGAGCGAAAAATGGAGCAAAAAGCGTAAATCAACTCTAAATCAGCGCGCATGGGGTCGTCGTATTCTTTGTTAATTATTGCGCTTACTTTGCTTATGGAATGCTCCTCTATATCAATTTCGCAATCAAGAATTTGACAAAAATAAGGGGTGTTTAACTTTTTATCAAATATTTTTTTCTGCTGCAGAATTTTTTCAACCGTAAGTTTTTCTTTTTTCTCTGTCATATTTGCCTCTTGACTAATCGTTATCTAAAAATGTATATTTAGCTGCTTTTATAGGTATTTCCTCTTTTGTTGCAACTTTTTGTTCAAAATTTATCAAATCAAGAGAGTCAAGTGTAACATTTGAAAATTTAATACGCTGCATGCTGCCCGTGTTTGGGTTTTCAGCTTTTCCTATAATGCTGATTGCAGGGCTTTCGCCGAGAGAATATTGATATATTATATTAAGCATTTTATTGTTGATTTTGTATTTTGATATGGTGCCCGCAAGCGAAAAACCGAGAAATTTTTGGTATTTGCCGTATTCTCCCGCTTTTGAAAACTCCTCGTACTCGTTAGTTTGTGTCATAACAAAAGACTGAATTTCGCCTACCTGTATCTCCTCGTCGTCCGTTGTTATCCACAAGGCGCCGTTTGTCCCGTTAAATATTTCCTTTTCTTGCATTTTTAATCTCCTTCAATAAAATTTTGTCAAGCGTTAAAACATTTTTACCCGCATAATCATACCCTCCATTGCGTTCAAAAATTTCACGTCACAGAGGGCATTTACAATATTTTTGTAGGTTGTTTTTTTAACCGTTAAATCGTCCCATTTGTCGGCATCCTTTCCTGCTGCTTTCCACATTTCGCGCTGCTCCTCGATGTCGACATTTGCATTGTTGCTGTATTCGGGATCTAAAACGTCAAGTTCTTCAAGCTCTCTTATATAGCCTTCAATTGCCGAGAATAAAAGCGCCTGATTGTCGTATTTATTTTTGTATCTGCCTTTGTAACCGTTGTTAAAAGCAAATAAAATGTCGCTTTCAAAACGTATCATTCCCTCAACTATTGTGATAGATTTCATATCCTCGCTATATTGAGTATTTGTTGTTGTAAGGGTAGTAACGGGAGTTGCGACCCTTACCCCTTCCTGCGTATTTTCAAGGATTATTTGACCTTCGCTTATCGTTTCGGGCATTTCAACACTTTCAAGCTCGTCAAATATTTTATAGGTTATTGACATATTATAGGGGCAGCCTGCACAAACACCTGCAACTATAGGCAAAAGGTCTTCTGCCTCAATCGTGCTTGAGTTTGCGATTTGAACTCCGCCCGAGAGTTTGGCAGACGGGTTTGAAATCGAACATACATAAATTGAATCAGCCTTTTGGTTATAGGTTAAAACAAATTTTTTGACTTCTTTGCCAAGTGCCGCCATATCACTCTGTGCGGCGGAATCCGTATTAAACGCCCAATCCCATTGCAGCTGCTCTTTTACGACTTTAACAACACTTGCAAAAGTCGTTTTGTATTCAAGCAGTACAACGCTTAAGGGATTTCCCCTAAATACTTGTTTTATTTGCGTTTCAAGGTCTTTGCAGTCATCGCCGTACACTTCCTCGCTAAGTTCAAAAATTGCGCTGTCAAATTCGCTGAGTCTGTAGCCTTCGCTTTCGCTCAGATTTTCATTTTTTTTGCAAAACAAAACTCTGCCCTTGTTGCCAACTTCGATTAAGTCTGCAACGCGCTGTTCAAATATGACTCTCAACGGTGCTTTTAAATCTTCAAGTGTTGTCGCTGTCATTTTTTTTACTCCTTATTTATAATTTTGTTTTAATTCTTCGATATACTCTTTTGAATCCTGAGGAATACCTTTGTAGTCGTCCGGATATTCATATCTGTCGTGTTGGTCTTTTTCAAGGTGTTGAATTATGTTGTATGTAAGCGTGCACTCAAGAATGTAATCATCCTCATTGAGCGCAAAATCTAATTCGTTTACCTCAACAAAAAATAAGTCCTCCTGCTCAAATTTGCCCACTGAAAGCGGATTTTCAAAAAATTCCTCAAGTTTTGATTGAATTTCAAGTAAATCTATAAGCGTTTCGTCTTTTGAAAAATAAGTTATGACAAAAGTAAAAATCTGCTCTTTGTACTCGGCGGCGCTTTGGGTGCTTGAAGGGGTCAAAACCTGAATATAAAAGCAGGGCGGGCGCGGGTTTTTCTTATCTTTTATCTGTACCGGGATGTTTTTAAAATTGCTTTCCAGTACTTTTTTTATAGCTCTGTAAAAATCCGTAAGATATAACATTATTTGCCTATATCAGAAAAGAAATTAAATAAAAATTTTTCAACTTCGCTGTGAAATTTCGGGCGAAATTCATTCACTGCGGACTTCATAACGTGACGTCCGGGCACAAATTTGCCGTTTTTGGCAAAATGCCCGTCCTCTATTAAATGGGCGTGCCGCGCCGAATTGTAGGCTCTAATTGCCCTGGCACCTTCGTAAAGGTATATTTTGCCGACTTTAAACCTTTTGTGGTAAGATTTTGCAGCCGTCCATTTTTTCTTTTTGCCTTTTGATGTACCGACATCGCTTCGCGCAATTCTCTTTTGTATCTTGCTTGCTTCTTTTGCACAATCTTTTAAAAAATTCTCCGTTTCATCCGGAAACAAGTCTGCAGCTTCATGTAATAATTGTTTCCTGTAGTCGGACAGTTCGTCGTAGAAAAAACCGTCGGAAGCTAAATTAGCGCACATTTTAGAGTCCTTTCGTATCTTCGGATACAAAAACCTGTGCTTCAACATCCCTCAGAGCTTCATTTAAAAAATACTCAACACTGAAATCGACGTTTTTGTATCTTATTTTATGTTTTGACGGTATGAGGCGCACGGGGTAATTTTGATAAGGGTATGTTATTTTGTGAGTAACTTTTGACATAACGGTATCCGCCGCCCTGCCCGCAAGCAGTGAGCCCGCACGGGTTTCGATGTTTGCAAAAACGTTTTTTGCAACAACGATTTCGCCCAGAACGTTTTCACTGAGTTTATTTTTTTTGCCCGTTTCGCCCTGAGTATCGATTATATCGACGGGATATTTATACTTGCCCCTGTTGGTCATAGTCCCCCCTCAGTGCGATATGCACCATTAAGTGCTGAATGGTGTAGGGCATTTCAGACATTGCCTTTTCACCCACTGCCTCTCTGTTTTCATAAAAATGGGCGACAAGGAAGCGAATTAGCATTAAATATGCGCCGTCCCCTTCCTTGTATTCTATGCCCGTTTTTTCGACAATAAGCTGCTTTGCGATTAAAATTAATCCGTTAAGCATTTCATCATCGAGGTTGTGTGTAACACGGAGGTATTGTTTTATGTCATCAAGCATTTTTTACCTTACACAGTTTGTGCATCGATTATCATTTCCACAAGCTCGGCTTTAGTGTTTGATTGCGTTATCTGGCAGTCAAAGCACAGAGCAATTTGCTGCAGGTCCTCTTTTAATACCGTGCTTTCTTCAAGTGCTGTTTGCTCAAAAGTTTGCGCCGCCACTTTTGTTTTTATTGTTTCTACCGTATCATCGTCTGTTGTTTCGATGCTGAATTTACCGCACATTGTTTTTAACGCCGTAAGCTCCAGTGCGGGGGCTGTATCCTCTTCGCCGCTGTTATCCCCTGAGCTTACGACTGTGCTTTTTTTAAGAGTGCAAAGCCGTCAAGGTCAAGGGGTGCACCGTCAATGATTGAATATGCGCTGTAGAATGTCTGGCGCTTTCTTGTTTCATCTTGCGAAGTAATCGACATGGGTTCATTTGTATTGTACGTATAGCATTTTTTAAATGCGCCTATTACCATATTATCGTTTGGTACCGCATCCTCTTCTTTGACCACAAGCCCAAAAATCCTGCCGACACCGCCTGAGTTGTAATCGGTTACAAAATACGCCCTGCCGTTCTTGTCTTTAATGTTTGCAAGCGTATTCCAGACAAAATCATTGTTTGCGTAAATGCAGGCGAGTTTGCCGTAGCCGCTTTTTACTTTTGCAATTGTATTTCTTACTTTTACTTCAAGGTCGTCGGTATCTGTATATGTAACTATACGGGGCGTTGAAGTTTCTTTGCTAAGGGCGGTTATAACGCCTAAGGGCTGCGCCTTAAAGTTATCCGAGTCGCCAGGTTTTCCTTTGCCGTTAAAAAATGCGTAGGCAAGTGCATTGCCCATTTTTTCCGACAATTTTTCAATAACGTAATTTAAAAAGTCGTCTATTGACATTTTCTTCAATTTCCAACTCAGAGTGGTGCCTTTGACCAATTCACAGCCGCTTAAAGTGATTTCTTTAAAATTAGCGTCTTTACTGTCGGGTGTTTCGGTTGCTTCGTTTGTCCAGAGGTCTTTATTTGCCGCGTCGGTTGTTGCTTCATCAACAAGAAAAGTTAAGTCGCCTTTAACGCCAAAACCTGTTACATCAGCAAGAACAGGGTGCAGCTCACTTATTTTTCTGAATATTTTTTCTTGTACCGTTTTAGGCACCAACACTCCATGCTGTTCTGTTGTTTGGGCAGCATTTTTAAAATCAAGATTAACTTTGTCAAAAATTTCATTTTCTAAATTGTTTAGGGGTTGCCCCATAAGGTTCTTTGCAAAAGCCGTTTCGTACAATTTTACCTCGTCTTTGACATCACTATGAGTAAAATTATCAATTACGGGAGCATTTTGCGAAGGCTTTTGAGCATTTTGGAAATTAACAGCCGGCTTGTCTTTGATTGAATTTAGGTTTGCCTGTATTTTTGCCGCGTTTTCAAACTCCTCATCAAGCTTTTTAATTTCGTCGAGTACGTTTTGTGCTTCATCCGCCTTGTTTTCGTCAATAAGAGCCTGCGCGCGTGTTTCAAGCTCCCCTCTTTGTGCTTTGTAGTTTTCAGCTAAAGACATTTATTTACTCCTTTCATCCTTATAAAATTTAATTTTGTCTGCAATATCTTTTTATTTTTTATATTTTGTGCTTCAATTAATTCCGTTTTTCTTATATTCAGGGCGTTATCTACAAAAGAGTTTTCAATATTCTTGCTAAATCCGCTGTATTGTGCACTTGCGACTACTTTATTTGCCGCGGATATCTCAAAATTGAAATATTGTTGAGTGTCTTGTGCACTCAACCAGCTTTCAGCGTTCATTAAATCGTTGATTGCCTCTTTTGTTATACCGGGCTTTGCGTATTGCATATATGTCTGCAAAATGCATTCCTGAGTTTTATCCAGAATATCTGCGGCGGTTCGCATTGTATCTGCGTTGCCCGAAATATTGAGCATTGGTTTGTGTACCATGTAAAGCGAATTTTCGGGCATTATAACTTTATCCGCCGCAAGCGGGATTACGCTTGATATTGAAGCCATAACGCCGTCATTGTATGCGACTTTGTAGCCCTCGTGACGTTTAAGCATGTTATATATCGCCATGCCTGCAAAAACATTGCCGCCGCCCGAGTTTATATATATGTTTAAATTTTTTCCCTTAACCGAGTTTAAGAAATTTTTAACACTCGCAGGGTACTGGTCGCACTCATCAAGTGCACCCCACCAAGAGGAAACGATATAACCGTAAAAATAAAGGTCTGCACTGTTTTTTGTGACATTGTGCACCTGCAAAAATTGGTCTAAATTGTCTTCAATTGTATTCATCAATTATTACCTCCGCTGTCTTCTTGGGCGAATCCCGTATCTTTCCGTCTTAGCGGTTTGTCACCGCCGTCAATTGGCGGCAGGTTAAACGCAGCGCGCCACTCGTTCGGTGTCATTGCGCCCCTGTCTACCATTTCGCGCAAATTTAATTTTGTTGATATGCTCGCACACTGCAAAGACGCCTCTTCAAAAACGATTTTATTGCCACAGGCGCGCTCGCGGGGTGTAAATAATTTAGATGTGAACTCGTTTTGCAGTTGAAGCGCAAACGGTTCAATCTCGCTTTTAGAATATGCATTCCATTCGTCTTCCGTGTATTTTGCCTGTATAATTTTCTCGTTTGTGCCAAAAAAATTGTAAATACGATTTATGGTTTTATCCATTTGAGTGGCGTTTGGCACATAATCGTCTGTTTTGAGCTGCTCGAGCACTGCCCTGTTGTCAATGGCACCCACAATATTATTGTCTTCCGCGGTATCTGTTATGCTCAAATAATTTTTCATAAATCTGAGCGCTTCTTCTTTGAGTTTTTCGGGTTTTACAACCTGATTAAATTTGAGCAGCCATCGAAGCGTGCCGCCATTTATAATGGCGCCTTTAATACCCGAATCAGTTGTTGCGACAATATCCATAAGATCAACAAGCGTTCTTGAGGGCGATTCGCCAAAAATATCATTTTCGTTGTAGTCTTGCCTCAAATGTATTAAATCGCGGTATGGGAAAGTAAATTTATTTCCGTTTTTGACAAGAAATTCAATCCATAAATAGCCGTAATCATCGTATCGCGCATCGGCAGCTACGGCGGGGATAGGGTAGATTTGCGAAGGGCAGCCGTTTTCATCTCTGTATATAAGCGCAAAAGCGTTTGAGTTGAGTTTTGTTTGTATTGCAAGCTTATACAAAAGCATTTGCCCGTGCATATAGGGGTTAGGCTGTTCAAGCAGTGCTTTTATATAGGGTTCGGGGTATACTAAGATGTTGTTTGCACTTAATCTTATATGTTTTGCATAGAGTTTACTTATGGCATTTGCAAACGGTCTTATGCAGGCGCGCACGATATCGGAGCGATAAATTTGCCCGTCGTAGCTGAAAGTGTTAGCGTATGTATTCTGTTGCATTAACTTTACGCCGTACACGCTTTTTTTAGGCGATATCTTATTTTTTATGTTTTTAAATAAATTAATCATGTGATAAGTGCCATGTATTCTTCTTGTCTTTTTAAATAAATCGTATATGCATCAAGAAGCGCCGCCGTGCCGTCTATTCTGAGCTTTGAATTCGATGTTTTTGCGGGCTGAATATTGCCGTTTTTATCTATATCAACGCTTGTATTTGATAAGCACCAACGGGTTATGGGGTTGTCGTTGTAATTTATAAGCTTTGCTTTTAAGTCTGCTCCCATCTGCTGCATGGGGAGTGAGAGCGTTTTTTTGCCTTGTATGACAGGCTCCATACACTGTTCACCAAAGCTTATTTTCATAATGTCTACAAAGTGCCTGCTGCTCCAACTGTCATAACCGCAATAGGGTAAATAAATGTCGTACTGCTCGTACATTTCGCAAAACCAGTCTTTTACGTCTTCCACCCTTATGGTGTTGCCGGGGCAGAGTCTTAAAAAGCCTTGTTTGTGCCAAACGTCATAGTGTATTTTGTCCTCCTGTATTCTTTTTTCAAATACATCCTCAGGAAGCCAGTACATATGCTGCGCATACAGTATGGGGTCGTCTTTAAGTCTGAAAATTATGCAGGCGCTTGTAAGGTCGGTTGTGCGCGAAAGGTCAACGCCGCCTATTGCATAGTCAGGCTTAAGCAATGAGATATCAAATTTTGCACTGTTAACGACTTCGTCAAAACTCAGCCAGGCTTCGCCGTTGTTTTCCCTTACGTTTAAATCTTTAGTAAGGAAGTTTTTGCGGTTTCTTGCATCATTTTGCGCCCTTTTGTATTTACTTCTTAGGTATTCGAGGGATTTTGAAACACCAAGATTTGGATTTGCTTTTTGCCAGAATTTTTCGTTTGTCCATTCGTTTTTTGAGTCAAGTTCATATAAAAGGGGCAAATACGTCGGGTCCTGGTATTTGTCGGGGTCACGGTAACCGTCGATTACGCTTGTCGCTTCGTCGTATTCGATGTCAAAAATGCCTTCCCGAATTGTCCCGCAGGTTGTTGTTATGAAAATTATAGGCTGTTCGCGTGCGCCCATACCGTCTATTACAACATCGTACAAATTTTTATCTTTGAAAGCGTGAATTTCGTCAATTGTTGCGATGTGAGGGTTTAAGCCGTCCTGCTTGTTGGAGTCGGCTCCAAGCGGTACAAAGAAGCTGCTTGTTTTTTCGTATTTTACGCTTGAAACAAGACATTTGAGTCTTTTATTCAGAGCAGGGGATTTTTTAACCATATCCACCGCGCAGCTCCAGATTATTTTTGCCTGGTCGCGTTTTGTCGCAACGGCGTAGCATTCTGCGCCGGGTTCGTTATCGGCAACAAGGCAATAGAGCGCTATAGCCGAGGCAAGCATCGATTTGCCGTTTTTCCTTGCGACAAGTAAAAAGACTTTTACAAAACGCCTTAGATTTGTTTCTTTGTTTAATACGCCAAAAAGAGCGCATACAAGCGCCTTTTGCCATAGTTCCAATAAAAAGGGCTTTCGTGCAAATTTGCCTTTTATGTGTTTGCAGTATTTTTGAATAAATGTCAGTGCACGGTTTGCCTTCTTTTCGCAGTAGTAGTATTTTGAATTTTCATCAAGCAGGTCTTCGGTTAAATGTTTGTAAAATAATTTAACTTTTGTCGAAACAATTATTTTGCCGGATTGGATTTCGCTATAGTATTGAAATATCGGGTTTGTTTTTTCATCAATCGGAGTCATTCAAAAAATCATCAAAACCGTCATCCGCGAGCATGTCAGTTTTAGGTATTAAGTCTATAAGTTGCTTTGTCACGGAGGTATAATTTTTAATCATGGTGTTGTAGACATCTACGGCGGCGCTTCGTTTTCTGCCTTTTTGGTTCGCGCCGTTCTGGTAAAATTCAACGCAGCCGTCGCGTTTTATCTGCTCTTTTAAATCGCATAACTCGACCGACATAAAAGCGGCTTGCTCGATTAAAGGCTGCGCGATGTCACGCTTGTTTTTGTCGATGTCGCAGGTGTCGAAAATTTCGCTCAGTTTTTTAAGGCGCTCTTTTATAAGCTTGTCTTTTTGTCTTCCGCTGTAAAAGGCGCCCGTAGTTTCGTTTAAAACGTCGTCATATTTGGTTTTTCTGGACAAAATACACCTCAAAAGATATAAGATAGATTTTATTTGTTACTACACCCCCCATGGAACGACTTCAACATCACACATAAGTGGGGCATGCGGTGTTGGGAGGGGTGAGTTGTTATTTTTTTTGGGGGGGTATGGGTTCCGCGGCAGCTCTTGCGGCGGCGATACTCACATCGCTCACCCCTGCGGCGCTCATCTTGCGGCGGTTGCCCAAGCGGCGGCTTTTGCGGCGGTGGTGCTCACATTGGCAGCTCTGGCGGCGCTCATCCATACAGCAGTTCTTGCCGCGGTCGCCCTTACATTGGTTGCTCTTACACGCTCGCCTTAATCAAATATCCTAACTCATCAAACTTAAGACCCTCGCGGGTCGACAGGTTTTTTTTAAAGTGTTCTCTGTTGTGGCAATCAATGCACAAAAGCTCTAAATTATCCCAATTCAACACCACATCAACATCGTTAATATTCTCAGGCGTTATGTGCACTTTATGGTGCACTATCCTGCCATACGGGCGCCCGCAGCGCTCGCACACTCCGTACTTGCTTGCCTTGTAGGCGGCAGCCGTCCTTCGCCAGGTCGATGAATTATAAAAACTTTTCGCGTAATCTTTTGCCACCCGCTCCCCGCAAACCTTCTAAAACTTTAAAGACCCCGCAGACTCTTTTGTCCGCGGGGCAAAGAACACAAAAAAGAAAGGAACTCAGAATATATTAATAAAACAAGCCTAAAGAAAACGGGCAGCAATGCGCGGCTGCCCGTACCATTGTAGGCTTTACACAAAAACAGGCTTAAGGAAACACGGGCAAACTTGCGCTGCCCGTGACTGTTTTGAATTTACCGAGTACGTCAATTAAACCAAAAAGAGGGCGACATCTGCCGCTTTTATTATTCCAAATGCAGTTTAAATCTTTTATAGCACAACGCACAGAATTCTTTTATATCAAGACCGTTTAATACTCCGCTTAATCCTCTTAAAAATTCAGCCTCCCCTATTTCATCATGCAATAACTTATGACACCTCTCACACAGGGGAATGGTAAACCAGTCGGGATTTTTGCGCCCGAGTCCCGACCCTCTTTTAATGTGGTGCACCTCATTACCTAAACCCCCGCAATATATGCAATTTTTTCTTCTCTGATACCTTAAATAACTCTCATCATACTGCGGCTTTTTTTCCTTAAGCGCTTCATTAATCTCAAACCCGCTCACGTGCCGTGTCCAGCAATACCTTAAATCAGGCGTTAAACAAAATCCCCTGTTGTCCTTGTCCCCTTTTAATATGGGCGTTGTGTCGATAAAATAAATCACTCTGTTAATAAAGTCGCTCGCTTGTTTTATGTCCATTTGCGACAATGTGACAGGCATATAAATTATGCTCCCGTCCGGTGCTTGCTTTTCGTTATACACCCCGCAGGAATAATACAGCCAGTATTTTATTATATTCGTGTCGTAATCATACCCTAACGAATTAAAATAACTGATTAGCGCTTTAATTATCCCGCCGAAAATAAATCCGAGCTGCTTTTTTGTTTTTGTTTTTTTAACCTCCTCAAAAGAAATATTTACAATGCTTTTTTCTCTGTATTTAGCAAGGATATGCCCCAGAACCTTTTTAAGATACTTTTTGTTTGATACTGTAAAATTCATGCCTGAACATTTGCAACTAAGCTTTTATGCACGTGTTTTTCGCGCCATCCTTTGTCGTTTATGTATCTTGCACCTTGCTCTATGGGTGAAATTGCTTTGCCGTACACAAAAGGTATTGTCTTTGACTCGTAAAATCCGCCTGCCTTGCTAATTTCACAGCTTTGCCTTAAATCATAACTCAACTTTAAAAACTGCTCCGCGCTTTGCCCTGACAACTCAATTACTCTGAGTTTTAATTTACGGCTTAACACGGTTGCAAAATCAATGATTTTAACTTTTACACACCCGCAAACGGGACAAAAAAAACTATATATTTCTCTGCGGGTTATTTTTCTCTCTCTATAGTGCCCCCATTCTTTTTTGTTGCATCCGAAATATTTACAAGCCCAGTATCTGTGCCCCTCTTGAAATGATTCTATAAATCGCTGTGACGATAAAATTATATTGTTTGTCGAATTAATAATACTTTTATCAAAATATATTAAATCCTGCGGTTTGCCTGTAAAAAAATCTCTTTTGCAACAAAAAAATTTCATTTTTAAATCCCCGGTATTAAAAAAGCCCCACGCCCGAGGGAACCTACAGGCAAGCGGAGCTAAAAACAAGTTTCAACTACTTGCTATGTCTATTATTATAACATAGACTTTAACCGACATTGGTCTAAATTTTATTAAAATAATTAGACCAAAGTCTAAATTTTAAATATTTTATTGAAATTGTTGACATAATCAATAATTGTGTTGTAATAAAGCCGATAAGCAAATAAGAGTATCTTACGCGGAGGCCGAATTTATAAAAAAAGCACGCGCACTAAAATTAAATCTTGACGAAGTTATAAAAACTTTTACTCCCTGAGCGCTTCAAGCGCAGCATATAACGCCGCAAGCTGTATTTTGTTTTTAACACCCGCCTTTTTGTAAATCTTTGCAAGGTTCCATTTGACCCCTTGCAGCGATAAATGGACTCTAAGGGCGATTTCTTTGTTTGTGTGCCCTCTTGTCACAAGCTTTGCGATTTCTTTTTCAATCTTTGTTAGCTTCATTGTTGTTTCCTTTTGCGTTGTTGATGATGTCTTTTAAATTTGGAATAAGTGAATAATAGCAACCTTCTTTATCCCAATTGCAATCTTCATAATCGTCGCAATCTTTACAAAAGTTCTTAACTAATCCCTCAATCTCCTCAAGAGCCTTGCGGTAGCGGTCGTTGGCTTCACATATTGACTTTTTCCAATCCTTAAACGTGTAGATAAAACGGTCAAACCAATTTTTGCAATCGACATCAAACATCTGATTTTTTACATAATTTTTAATTTTATCAACACTCTCTTTCAGATTCTCGCACTCCTGTGTTTTGCGGGCGAGTTGCTCTTCTATAGAGGTTATATAAAAATCACATTGATTTTCTTTTGGGTTACAATGACGGTACCCACGGGTTATATCGCTATAACACATATTAGGTGTGTTATAATTATCTGAACAGTGCCTTTCACATTTATTTACATCCACACCGTCAATCATTATCTGTTCTTTTTCCTGAGTGAAATTCTCATTAAAATTTTTGTCTTGATTTTTTAGTGAGTTGTTTTTTTCTTTATCTCTCATTCGCTTAATATCCTCCTTACTTCTGATTTATCTAAAATTTTGCTTGATATTGCATTTGAAATTATTTGCGCAATTGCTTCATCAAAGACTAAGGCTTCTGTTCCTGTAAAATAGTCTATTTGCCCGCCTATATAACCGTAACTCATTCTCTCAGCCAACAACTTAATCAATTCAAGCTGCTTTGCAGGCGTAAAGGCGGGATAAATGCAATATTCATTTAGCTCATAATCTGTTATAATTTCAGGTTTTACCCCTGCCGCTTCCATTACGTGATATCTGATTTTTGGTTCAATCCCACACAGCTCACAGAGCTCTTTTGACAGTTCTTTAGTCATTTTTCACCTCTTAACAGTTCCGAATTTTCAAAAATATTCCCGATTACTTCGCACTCGCTTGCAGTATCTGCGTCAAGTTCTATATAAAGCTGAGTCAGCCTGTTATTGTAGCGCTCATTTGTATGATGAAGTTTAAAACAAAAACCGTCTTCGTCCTGTTCTACAACACCCGCACAACACAGCTCAGGCTCTCCTTTAATTTCGCCGTTTGTATCGTCCAGGCTCTGCGCTTTCTCCTCTTCGTTTTTGTAGTTATAGTAAGGATAAAAATATTTTTTTACAAATATATCTCCTTCAAAAATCAGCTTGTCGTTTTTATCCTTAAGACCCGTACATTGTACAACTTTGTAATTGCGGCCTGCTTCGACAAGTCCGTCATCCCAACTATCAAAGAATAAATCACCGTCGCAGTCTATAAAAAACTGCACGCTATCAAATTTTTTATTTTTCTTATCCCATACTTTAAATTTTAATCTGTCGTTCATTTTTACCTCTTTTTGTTTCTGTTTTTGTTGTACTGTTTTTGGTGTCAAAGTTGATTTTCTGCTGCCAGACTTCCTCCTCTGACACATCATTAAGCGGGAAGTCGCAACAATAGCATTTTTGTCTGTCATCGCGGGTGAAGCAGTTCACATAACCGCAATACGGGCAAATTTTTATAATCATTTTTTTTGCTCCTTTTTATATTTTTTTGATGTCCCCGACATCATCGTATTTTGTGCTAAAAAACAGGCTTGACCTTAATAAATCCTTGTTTGCTTCCTCCTCGGGTGTTAAACAACGCCAACGCCATGGGTGTGCTTCATTCAATTTGCTGACAAGCTCGTACGCACTTGAATACTCTGGGATTGCAAACTGCGTGATAATTCCCTTTGGGTAGTACTTGTTAGGGTTTTTTGTATCAAGAATTTCAACCGTTTTGTACTTCGTCGCCTCAGGAGTGTACAAAAGGGCTTGACCAATCCTTTTTACAAACCATTGCGGCGGCGGTGCGAAGTCTTTTGACTCCCATTCACTAACCACAAGCTCGTACATCCTGTCGTAGTTTAAAGCGCGTTTTGTGAGAACCGTTTTGTACGCATCGTACCATGTGTCGCGGTTTTGTACTTCTTTTGTCTGCTTGAAGCTGTTCGGGTACAGTTTTAAAAGCACACCGAAAAACTCAGCATAAGTCTTGATTTGCATCGTCGCACTCCAATTTTTTGCGTATAAACTCGTCTATGCTGTCGCTTCCGACATCATCGTCGGGATTAGCGCACAAAATGTAGTCGTATTCACCGCTGTACACCTTCAAAAAATTCCCGTCCTTTAAAAGCCAGGGCAAATAAGGCTTTTTCATATCAAATGTAAGCTTGTTTAAAATGTTTAAAACCCTTAAAATTGCCTCTTTTATACCGCTTTTGCCGCAATCCTGCAAGAGTGTCGCAAGATAACCGCTTAAGGTCTTGCGTTGCTCTTTGTCAGGTACAAAGGGCTTCTTTGTAACCTCCTTGTAGAGCTTTTCAAACAGCAAAATGTATTCACCGCAATAAGGATCAAACAATTTTGAAGTTTGCGCATCTTTTTCTTTTTTTAAAAAAGAAAAATCATTATCATCTTCATTATCATTATCATTATCGGGTTTTTTTAAAACCGTTTGGTTTTCTAAAAAACCATTCGGTTTTTTTTCAAACCGTTCGGTTTTTTCAAAAACCATTCGGTTTTTTGCTTCAAAATTTTCTTTGTTTTGCGAATTGTCGTTTTTTGGTCTGCCGCCAAGTTTTGAATTTTGTTGATTTCTCTCGCACTTTTTTATGTATTTTTCGCGATTTAGGTCAAGGTCTTTTTTAATAAAACTAAAAGCAATCCTTACCGCGCAATCAAGTTCGATTATTTCGCCCGTTGACTCATAAATTAATATTGCCTCAAAAAGTGCTCCTTTTTCTTCCCGGCTTAAATCTCCGATACATTCAAGGTAGTTTGTATAAAGCAAAAAACCGTTTTTGTCTTCCTGCATTTAATTTCCTCTGTAAAATTTTTTAAAACTCTCTATTTTTGTATTGTGTCCGCGATAGTCGATAAAATCCGCTGTTTTGGCATAAATTTTACTCATAGTGTTTACTACGGTGCTATAGGAAAAATTAAGATGTTTTGCGCACTCTCTTAAGGTAAAATTTTTATCCGCGACATATTTTGCAATTTTGTATTCGGTATCCGTAAGAATTGTTTTTAAAATATAAAATCTGTCCGAAACAACTTTAAAATTTTTTTTACAAAATAACATGTCTAATATTTCTTTAAGGTTTTTTTCGTCCTCAATGCCCAATACACAAGCCTCTCTGATAAAATTACGCATGTGCTCAATAGGTGACGGGTTTTTCTTCACTTCCTTCAAGCTCCTCTTTAATTCCTTTTAATATTTCTATAGTGTCGATAAGTTTTTTTGCTTCATAGAATTTTGTCATATCCGTTATGCCCGCAATTATGCTTTCTTTGCCGATTTGCGCACATATTTTGTCACATTCTTTGTTTTTATCCGCTAGAATTCTATCAATAATTTTTATACAGTTTTTTACGGCCTGCTCGTCAAATCCTATGTCCCAAAGCTTGATAATTTTTTCATCTGTCATGTTTTTACCTTTTTAAAATAAGGGGACGGGCTTACCGCCCCCCGGAGTTAATATAGGGGATAGTATCGTTAAAAGTTTTCCAGGATTAAAAGCTTTGAAGCTTCTTTTAGCTCCTCTCTAAAGAGTTTTACTTCATCCAAAATTGCCTGCTCCTCTGTCTGTTCAAATTCCGGGCAGATTATTTTAATTGCTATTTTATTATTTTGTGTGTTTACAAAAAGCGTTTCAATGTTCACACAGTAGTGCCTGCTTGAATTTTTTGCATAGGGAATACTAAGCGAAAAATCCGCAGGTACGCAGTCCTCCTCCTCGTCGCCCGATGAGCCGCATGCAATTGTATGTTTAATTTTATATCCGTTTATTGATTCGCCCTGAAAAAATGTAGGTTCTGAATTTAGTTCACTTTTGCCTATTATTCTTAATCTTGCATAATCGTGATAAAGTTCATTAAACATCGGAATTGAGGCTTTAAGCGAGCAAAGAGCATGTAAAAATGACTCGTGGTCAAGCGTTTTGTTGACTATGCCGCTTAACACCTGCAATTGTTGCGAGAGGCTACGCTCAAATATACAAACACCTTCGCAAAAATCGTCATCCGCAAAAAAGCGCCCGCCCGCATTGTCAAAAGTCACGCTTGCAAAACTGCCCTCGGGATTATCGCGCCTGTTAAGCTCCTCTTTTACAAACGTTATAAATGATTTAATATTGCTTACTCTAAATTTATGTTTTTGTTCTCTCACATTACATGTAAAGGTTTTGTGGTCCAAAAGACCCTCCAGTACCCTTGTACCGTAATTGCCGTATTCAAGAAATTGTGCCTTCTCGCATGCCTGCATGTCTTGAATTAATTTAATTGAGTCTTTATCTAAACAAATGCTCACTGTTTTGCCTCCTGTATTTTATAGTCATCTAAATTTTTTACAACTTTCATCTGGTTGGGGTCATCAAGGTATAATTTGCCCCTTGAATCCTGATAAAAAATGTTTTGTTTGATTTGCCCTTTTGGCGCTTTTTTGTCTACATTGCCCAAAATATTAAGCTCGTTACCGTTTTCCGCCTTGATTTTAAGAGTTATTTTAATTTCTCCGTCTTTTTTATATTCAAAGACTTTTAATAAAACCTCTTGCAATTCCTGCTCGATACAATCGCCTAATTTTTTTTGCTTGTCTGATGAATTGCGGACTTTTACCGTGTTAAGCAGTCCTAAAAAATCAATATTGGGTTCCTGAACCGTCATAAGCTTCCTCCTTCTGCTGTTTTTTAGCTCTTATATTAATAATCTGTTCGACCTTTATGTAGTTATAAACCTGTTCTTGTCCTTGTGCGTTTTGATATTTGTCGGCTCGAAGGCGCCCTGCGATAACTATTTCATCGCCCTGATGTGCCCATTCGCTTATATACTTTGCCTGCGAATTGTATGCGACGACGTTAAACCAGTGCGTCTGGTCGTTTCTGTCAGCGCCCATATACTCGTTTGATGCAACGGTAAACGTGCATTTTTGATTATCGCCCGTTGTGCTTTTAAGCTCAGGCTCACGCCCAAGGCGCCCCTGTAGAATAATTTTGTTGTAGTGTGCCATAAGTTCTCCTTAGCCTCCGCATGCCTGCGCAAGAATGCACAAACACACAAGTAATACGTAAAACATTGCGAAAAATAACAGGCCGCTTGATATGACAATTATTTTTTCGCTGAAACTCAGTTTTAAAATTTGATTAAAAATGTCGTTTTCATCCATCTTTTTTAATTCCTCTTTTAAAAAAAATGCGGGGTACCAGATTGTTAGGTGTAGGAAAGTGATGAACCCCGCACGTAGTATTGCCTTTTCGGAAGTAACCTTAAAAAAGGTTAGGTTAGAAAAATCTTTTATCTCAAGAGCTCATATTAAAGAATTAAATTAACCCTCTGTCTTTAAGGCGCATTGTAAGCAGCTTTGCAAGATACCTGAAATCGGGCGGCTCGCTGCTGAATGACACATAGTATTTTATGTTTTTGCCGTCCTGTGTATAGAGTTCATACACTTCTTTTTCTTCTTTACTCTGCATTGTTTAAAACCTCTTGCGGTACATAGAAATTATCAATTATGTGTTTTAAAAACCTGAACTTACGCCCCTTGCGCTCGTTCGGTATCTTTCCGACTCTGGCCCATCTTCTGACGGTTTCCCTGCACAGACCGAGCTTGCTTGCCGCCTGCTCTACGTTGTAGTACTCCATTTTATGACCTCATTTGTATTACAATTTGCATTTACAATTAAATTTTTGTAAACAAAGACACCACGTACTGCAAATAAAATTTGCAGGTGTGATATAGTTAAGTTAAATAAAGTATTAATAAATGAATTAAAATTTTGTTATGTGTTTATTATTACAAAATACCAAATAAATGTCAAGTATTAATTTTAAAATACCAAGAAAGTGACAAATGAACATTAACGAACTTAATACAATATTAAAAGAAAAAAACATCAAAATTTCTGGGCGAGAAATAGCACAGGTATGGGGAATGGATGAAACAAGCTACAGTAAAAAGAAAAAAATAGGCAGCGATATCAAGTTGAAAAATATACAACAATTAGAAAATAAACTTGGCATAAGTTTGCTTAATAATGAGCGCACTTTATTAAACGCCCCACAAATTAAGTATTTTCCCAATGTATTTTTATCGGCGGGTTATGGCGTTGAGGTGCACGATGAAGAGTATAGTTATGTTGTAATCGATTCGCAATTTTTAATGTCAGAAAGAGGCATGCGCGTTGACCCTAAAAATTGCAAATTAGTGCGTATTAGCGGTAATTCAATGTTTCCCGAATATCACCACGGCGACAGGGTGATTATTGACGAATCCGATAAAAATTTGACCGACGGACAAATTTACGCTTTCAGGTACGACGGACAGTGCTACGTAAAAGAAATAAACCGCGCAGGCAACAAAATCAAATGCATATCGGTTAATAAAGACTATGAACCGTTTTTCATTGAACGCGATGTAGATTTTCAGGTCTTTGGCAGAATTATACCCAGAGTGAGATTGTAGCTAAGCACAAGAAAAGGCAGCAAGTAAATAATTATAATAATAAGGGGTTTTTATGAAAGACATATTATATTTTGATGTTGAGTTTGCAAATATGCAAAATAAATCAATTTGTCAGATTGGCATATTAGGGGAAGCTTATCCGAGCTGCGAACCGTTATTTCCTGAAAAGGATATTTTAATTAACCCCGAAGACGGTTTTCACCCCGCCTGTATTAAAATTAACGGTATAACCCCTGAAATGGTTGCAAATTGCCCAAATTTTAAAGATGTGTGGAATGACATTAAAGATTATTTTACCGACTCTGTTATAGTCGGGCATAATGTTGCATCGTCTGATTTGTCGGCACTGGCAAAATCTTGTGCAAGATATAATATAGAATTACCGCAATTGTATTACATCGACACTCTTGAGATAGTAAGAAATGTCGCACCGAATACTCCCGATAACAAGTATACCCTGGAAGCTTTATGCAAATATTTCAATATAGATTTAGACAATCACCACGACGCCTTTGGTGACGCTTGCGCAACTGCCGATTTATTTAAGCTCTTAACAGACAAATACAATATTGACCTGAACAGCTATATTAAACTTTTTGTACCAAAAAATGCAAAAGATTATGTAACTTATGTTTCAGACAACAGATTAAAATATTCTATGTATGAATTTTACGGTTTAATTGAAGGTTTTAGTCTTGATCATAAAGTTCAGGATGAGGAAATTGAATATATAAAAGACTGGAGAAATAAAAATTCGCAATACTCTTCTATGCCCGAGTTTAAAGATGTTTTTTACACACTTGACAAAATACTTGATGACGGAATTATAACAATAGACGAGCTAAATGAATTAAAAATATGTGTAAGGCGTTATTGCAATACAGTAAAATGCTCACTTACAACCAATTCAATAAACGAGCTAAGAGGAATTTTAAAAGGTATTATTACTGACAATAAAATATTGACGCTTGAAGGTGGAAATTTATTAAATTGGCTTTATAAAAATAACTATTTAGACGGGCGCGAGCCGTATAACACAGTATTGTCACTATTTGAAAAACACATGGATGATGGCGTTATTACAAAAGATGAATCAGAGCATTTAATATGCGAGATAGATAAGGTGTTAAATCCGATTGAAAATTTAAGTAAAAAACTATTATCAATACCTAAAAAGCATATTTGTCTCAGCGGCAATTTTAAACACGGCTCAAAAGAGGATATAAAAGAGTTAATTGAACAAAAAGGCGGAATTGTCGACAAAAATATTACAAAAAGAACCGATATTTTAGTTGTCGGAGGGCTGGAGTGTGATAAATTTGCATATGGCAGCTACGGAACCAAGTTCCAGAAAGCTCGCGAAATAGGTATTGACATATTAATTGAAGATAACTTTTTTGAAATTATGCAAGAAATTGCAAGAGTGTAGATATGGCACTAATTAAACCAACTGTTGAACAATGCGTCATATACAATCGCACCTCAAGCGATGAGCAGAGGCAGGAGGGGTATTCAATCGAATATCAGGAAAGCTCAAACCGTGCTTATGCTGTGGGCAAGGGTTTTATTGTAAACAAGGTCTACAATTGCTCTGAAAGCGCAAAAGAGCCGGGGCGTAAAGTATTTAATGAAATGCTTGGACATGTTAAAAAAAATAAAAATATCAAGCATATTATTTTTAAAAAAACTGACCGCTCCTGTCGTAATGAGGTAGACGCAGCAAATATTATTCACCTTGCACTTAAAACGGATTTAAATTTTCATTTTGTTGAAGACGGAATGGTTTTAAATAAAGATTCAAAACCTTTTGAATTTACGATTTTTAACATGAATTGCTCCATGGCCTCGATGTACCCGAGAAACTTATCAATCGACGTTAAAAACGGATACAAACAAAAAGCGGCCGAGGGGCACTACCCGCAAAAAGCAGTCTATGGCTACAAGGGTGAAAAAGTAGGAAAAAAGAGTTATTTAAAAATTGATGAAACCAAGGCACCGCTTATAAAAAGAGCTTTTAACCTTTATGCCACGGGGTTGTACTCATACAAAACTCTTGCCAAGAAGCTGCGCGAAGAAGGTTTTGTAAAGTCACCCACGCAACCCGTTTTAAAAAGCACGGTTGAGCATATTTTAAATAATCCTATTTATATGGGCGACTTTATTTTTAAGGGTGAATATTACGAGAATGCAAAACATGAAGCAATAGTATCAAGGGAGCTTTTCAGACAGGTTCAAAACATAATAAATAAAAATAATAAACCCAAACAATACAAGCATAACTTCTTATTTACGGGGCTTATTAAATGCGAGCATTGCGGATGTGCGTACGTTGGCGAACATAAAATAAAAAAATTTAAAAACGGAACCCAAAAAGAATACATTTATTACAGGTGTACAGGCAATAAAGGCGGAAAATGCGCAAAAACTAAAAAATATACCAATGAAAATAAAATTGAAGCCGAATTTATAGACATTTTAAAAAGGCTGGTTATACCTGATGAATACTGCACAAAAGTGCGTGAAGCCATCAGATTTGAACTTGAAAACGCCCATGCCAGCAACATGGAAAGAATTGCGCAAATAGAAAAAGAAACAAAAACTCTGCGGGAACGTTTGAAAAAACTATTAATAATGCGTGCACAGGATGAAATAGACGCACTCACATATAAAGAACAGCGGCAAGAATGGCAAGAACGCTTGCAAGAACTAGCAGAAATAAACGAAGAATTGTCAAAAAACAGCGATGATATTTTAAACACGAGCGAAATCATGTTAGAACTCACTCAAAACCTTGCAGGATGGTATATTGAGCAAAATACCGACAAAAAACGCGAAATAATAAATATCGTGTGTTCGAACCTTTCATGCAATGAACAAAACACACACTACGAACTGCGTTCAGTCTTTAAGTGTGTGCTAGATTTTAATAAAAATAAAAATGGTCGGACTGACAGGATTTGAACCTGCGACCCCCACCACCCCAAGGTGGTGCGCTACCAAGCTGCGCTACAGCCCGACAACAGCCCGACACTAAATCAATACTATTAAATTTTCAACTCATCGGGCGCAGCTTGGATATGTACTGTTTGTTCTGTGCTTGACGCACAAAACGTGCGCTTGAGCCCGACACTAAATCAATACTATTAAATTTTCAACTCATCGGGCGCAGCTTGGATATGAACTGTTTGTTCTGTGCTTGACGCACAAAACGTGCGCTTGAGCCCGACACTACGTATAACAACAATAATATAACAAAAAAAATTATTATCGCAAGGTTTTTTTAATTAATTTTGCGGGTAAATACAAAAAAATTAACACCAGCTCAAATGCTGCGCGCGTATAGTTTGTATCATGGCAAATCATGTTGTAATTAAAGGGTTTTGGACATGTGCATTTTAAAAGCGGACAGGGGCGGGGCGACTTATAAAAATCAATTTTGCCATCTTTAACGTTGCCGAGGTAATGCGATTTAACAAGTCTGGAGCTGTAACAGCGATAAATGTTTCCGTCCTGATAAATTACCGCAGATTTCACTCCGGCATGGCAAATTCTTCCAAAAGATGTAAAATTCTTATTCGGCGCGCCATTATTCTCATCAAGAAACTTGCACTCCTGCGCATTATATTTTATAAATTCATTTCTTATCCTTATGTGCTGCGCCTCAAATTCAATTCCAAAAGGTGTCAATTTATCCTTTAGATAGCGCAGTCTATCCAGATTTCCTCTCCACAGAGGCGCACAAATTCGCATTTTTGTTGAAGGGTGGATTATTTTTTTTAAATTTAAGACTTTATCAATGTAATCATCTATATTTTTAACTGACACATCATGGTAAGACAGCATTAAAAAAGAAAACTTATCACCAAGGATATTTACTATTTTTTCGTATTTATCAAGCGGCAGGGAAAAATTTGAAACAATACATGTAAAAAATCCCATATCTTTTATTTTTTCAATAACTCCAAAAAATCTTTTGTGCAAAAGCGGCTCGCCGCCCGATATAGTAACTTCAAAATCACGCGGCAACCTCTCAAGTGCGGCTAAAAATCCGTCTATAACCTCGTTACTCGCATCTTCCAGAGTCGAATTTGCTTTTGACTGCGAACAGTATTCGCAGCGATAGTTGCAATTTTGAGTTATCAAAAAATCTATAAAAGGTTTTGGTTGTGTCATGGAATTATTTTACAACAAAAACGCCCTCTATACGAAGGCGTTTTTTATGAATTTAAAAATTAATATCTGTAATGTGCAAATGCTTTGTTTGCTTCTGCCATTTTGTGGGTATCTTCACGTTTTTTGCAAGCAGCGCCTATACCGTTTGAAGCATCTACAATCTCGTTTGTAAGTTTTTCAACCATTGATTTGCCGCCTCGTTTTCTTGCAGCTTCAATAATCCAGCAAGAACCGAGCGCCTGACCTCTGTCAGCCTTAACTTCGATGGGCACCTGATAAGTTGAACCGCCGATACGTCTAGCTTTAACTTCAATAAGCGGAGTAGCGTTTGAAAGCGCCTTTTTAAACACTTCCATCGGTTCTGTTTTTGTTTTTTCTTCAACTTTGCTCATAGTAGAGTAAAAAATCTTTTGTGCAATCGATTTTTTACCCTTTTTCATAAGGCGGTTGATAAACTTAGCTATATCTACACTGTTATATATAGGATCCGGCGATGGTAATCTTTTTGCCGGTTTAGAACGTCTTGACATTTATTTTATTAACCTTTCTTATTTTTTTGCTCTCTTTGCGCCGTATTTAGATCTACTTTGCGTTCTGTTTGCAACTCCCGCAGTATCAAGCGTACCGCGAATAATGTGGTATCTGACACCCGGAAGGTCTTTAACCCTACCGCCTCTGATCAGCACAACAGAGTGTTCTTGAAGATTGTGTCCGATACCGGGAATATATGATGTAACCTCAAAACCGTTTGTAAGTCTTACACGAGCAACTTTTCTCATTGCAGAGTTCGGTTTTTTAGGTGCGGTTGTATAAACCCTCGTACAAACGCCGCGTCTTTGCGGACAGTTTGTAAGCGCGGGCGACTTAGTTTTATCTATATTCTTTTTTCTTTCATTTTTTACCAGTTGATTTATAGTTGGCATATTTTCCCCTTATTGTTAGTATTATGTACCTTATATTTCACAACAAACAAAGTATAAAGTCAATCATAATATTAAGAAATTTTAGTATAGCGGAGAAATTGCACCTTACTTTTTTTTCAAATTTCGTATATAATTATAATATGGGACGCGCAGACATTATAAGGGCGGAAGAATCACTGAAAGATTTTCTGCTCAACGAATACAGAATAGAAAACCAACGCGCAAAAATGTTGGGAAAACTGAACGACATTGTAGATACGAACAAGTATAGAAGACTTACGATAGCCTTTAATGATGAAAGTGAGACTTTATATATTCTGGTTCAAATCGCTGCATACAACGCTATTTTTGACGTAGAAGAAGGTAAAAAAGTTGAAGGCGGCATGCCTGTCGAGGATACAAGGCTTATTGAGTCCTGGATATCAATGAAAAATAACAAAGAAATACTGAAAAACCTTTCTAAAAAAAGGAACTACAGTGAAAAATTCATTGAACTCAAACCGTTTGACAACGACTAAAACCTTCCAGCAGTTCTTTTGAATAAGAAGCAAAACTGCTCTCTAAAATAGAGTTTCTTAAATCATTCATCAGATTAACAAGAAAATGAATGTTGTGTATGCTAAGCAGTGTGGCGGCTGTCGCTTCGCCCGTTCTGTACAAATGCCTTATGTAGGCTTTTGTATGGTTTTTGCAGGCATAACAGTTGCATTTTTCATCAAGCGGGCTAAAATCATCCTCAAACTCTTTATTTTTAATAATTTTATTTCCTTCATAGGTAAAAAACGTGCCATGGCGGGCGTTTCTTGTTGCAAGAACACAATCAAACATATCAACTCCGAATTTCACCCCGTTAATTAAATCAACCGGAGTGCCGACCCCCATAAGATATCTTGGCTTATTAAAAGGCAAAAGCGGCGCTGCAAGTTCAACTATTTTATTCTTTACGTCAACGGGCTCACCCACGCTCACCCCGCCGATAGCGTACCCTGCAGCATCAAAGCCCGAAACAAACTCCGCCGCCTTAATCCTTAAATCTTCGAAAAAAGCACCCTGAACAATCGGGAAAAGTGCGATTTTAGGATTTTTGTGCGTATCAAAACATCTTTTAAGCCACCTGTGGGTACGCTCCATTGCAGCTTTTGCATGCTCATAATCGCAAGGGTAAGGCGCACACTCATCAAAAGCCATAATAATATCTGCCCCTAAGTCATTTTGAATTTGCATGGAAATTTCAGGCGAAATAAAATGTTTGGCTCCGTTTTTCGGGTCGGAAAAATATACACCGTCTTCGGTTATTTTTCTGAGTTTTGAAAGAGAAAAAACCTGAAACCCGCCCGAGTCCGTTAATATGGGTTTGTGCCAGTTTTGCCAGGCATGCAGACCACCAGCCTTCTTAATAAGCTCACAGCCCGCGCGCAAATACATATGGTAAGAATTATTCAATATTATCTGTGCGCCCGTGTCCAAAACCTGTGCCGCCGTGAGCATTTTAACGGCAGAATTTGTACCTACGGGCATAAAAACCGGAGTTTTTATCATCCCGTGCGGGGTCAAAAACTCTCCGGCTCTGGCATTTGAATTTTTACAGTTTTTAATTATTTTGAATTTAAAATAGTCGTCGCGGGTTTTCATTATTGCCCCATGACAATCTCAAGCATTGTTTTGTAGTTTTCGCACAGTTCGCTGTCTTTAAAATAAATTGCAATCTCACGCTTTGCAGACTCAACGGAATCTGACCCGTGGACTATATTGTATTCTTTAACCTGCGCAAAATCACCCCTTATTGTACCGACATCAGCTTCATCAGGATTTGTTTTACCCATTATATGGCGCGAGCCCGCGATAACGTTTTCACCCTCCAGAACCATTGCAACAACAGGACCCGATGTAATGTATTCAATGAGCGAAGGGTAGAAAGGTTTGCCTTCATGTTCGGCGTAGTGCTGTTTTGCCTGCTCCATAGTTACGTTAATCATCTTTAGAGCAACTATTTTATAAGACTTGTCTTCAAATCTTTGAAGGATTTTACCTATAAAACCTCTTTTGACTCCATCCGGCTTAATTGCGATAAACGTTCTTTCCATTTTAACCAATCCTCCATAAGTATCTGGCATGTTTAATTAAAGCACAAAAGCAGCTTTTTGTATAGTAAAAGGCGCGCAAGCCGAGTGGTGCGCGCCGGAAATAATATTCTCTATACCTAAAACTGATTAAAATCCGTAGACTTTCCTGTCATTAAGTTCGGATTTTATTGCTTCTATCTGGTAAGTTGCCATACATGTATAATCGCTCATATCGCGCCCTACTTTTGCATCTGCAACAAATCTGTCTTCCTGTACCTGTGCATTGTCAAGCAAATCGTTCAATTGTGCATTTGACAAAGCGGAAATTGCATCTTTAACTTCAAAGAATCTTTCTAAAGCCTTGTATTTGGCTGAATTATTCAATGCATGTAAATCGCCGCTGTCTTTTTTATCCTTAATGCGCAGCTTTGCGGCAGCCGCACTGTGACCGCGAAGCACATCTTCACCGAAAACATCGCTCAGTGAGGGGTAGAACGGATTAACGATAAATTCGCCAAATTTACCCTGGTGGCGTATTCTGCTGTATATTACGTCCCTTACATCATAAAGCTTTAGTGCGGAGTTTTCGTCATTATAACCTTCTTCTCCTGCGGCAAGTTTGCTTTCAATGCCACATAGCTCTGCATATGTCATATTTTTCATAGCATCTCTAAAGTTATTTCTCTCACCGTTTATGCCGAAATATGCATTTGTAGAAACGGAAGGCAGAGAAGTTGAAGATGTGTTTTTATCAGCTTCTTTGTGAGAGCAGCCGTATTTATTTTTAAATTTGGATGTAAAATTTGTAGAGTTTACGGGTTGCGATGAACCGATAGGGGTAATCATAACTGTTTAATTCCTTTCTTGTAACTATAAACTTACAAAACAAGTAAATTATAAATATGACATTAATACAAATAAATATTTACATTTGTTTACAAGCAGGTTAAACTTAATGTAACTTTTGATTAAGAATAAAGCCCGTTTTGGATTTTTATTTTATAATTGATTTGGGAGCAGATGGAATAGAAAAAGTGTTTCAAAAATTTTCCAAAAAAATGTACAGAAACGATACAGAGAGAAATTCATACAGCAGGTATGACAATCTTAGCATGTCATCCCTCATTGCACGCGGTCAAATACCTCAAAAACACAGACAGATTGCCGCAAACTATATGGTAATTAAAAGGATTTTCGGCTTTAGCGTGCTGCATTCTAGAATTAACAACTATGAACGCTCTATTTTAAAAAAGTACGGCTTTGATTTGCTTGAAAATTCAACCATATCACAGATTAACCACCAGCTTGAACAGCTGAAAATCTGGTCAAATTCCGCAGACACCTACGTAAAAGCCTATGCGGATGAAATCTTTGAAATCCGTGTTAAAGAGTTGAAATTCTTAAGGGCAAGTAACTACTCTACCGCAGTGGGGGAATTTTACGACGGATATAAAGCCCTTGAGAGATATATCGAATATATTGCGGATTAAGAGCGTATTATCGCGCTGCAGCTGTTTTTAAACTGGTTAATATGGCTTATAACACTGTTTTCGTTATCCGAGTTTATGGCAACTCTTACTTGGCGAGGAGGTTTATTACCTTCCCTATCTTTTATTTCACCCGTAATCTCGCCTGTTTTTGTGCGCGGGTCATAGTCGAGTTTAACGGATAAATCACACTTTTTTTCATCAGACAGTGCATTTAAATACTTCATGGTTTCATCCATTTTATCGTCAATTCTGGAATCATCGCCTATCACGTCGCGTGCATCGCTTGTCTGCATGTCGTTTTCATAGCCGGCATGAGAAAAGTATACTGCCTCGGCGGCAATTTTATCTACTTTCATATAAAACCAACCTTCCATGATTACATTACATGGTTGTACTAGCACAAAAAAAATTACTTAGTCAAGCGTTAATAGCAGTATTTTTTTTAATATATTAAAAAGTTTAGTTCGCAAACCTGAAAAGCATTATGTCGCCGTCTTGCACCACGTAGTCTTTACCCTCGAGTCTTGCCGTTCCCTTTTCTCTTGCTGCTGCCCAGGAACCCGCCGCAATAAAATCATTATAGGACACAACTTCCGCTTTAATAAAGCCTTTTTCAAAGTCTGTGTGTATAACGCCTGCCGCCTGCGGAGCTTTTGTGCCTTTTGTAATTGTCCATGCGCGCACTTCTTTTTCTCCCGCGGTAATATATGTCCTGAGCCCCAGAAGGTCATAGACTGACTTAATCATTTTTTCAATTCCCGAGGAGTCGGCGCCAAGCTCTTTTAAGTAGTTTTTAGACTCTGCTTCGCCCAATTCGACAAGCTCTGATTCAATGCCCGCACATATCATAACAACCTGTGCGCCGCTTTGCTCTGCATACTTTTTAACACGCTCCACATGCTCATTTCCGCCCGCTAGGTCGCCCTCAGCGACATTTGCGCAGTATATTACAGGCTTTGTCATAAGAAGGTGAAAATGGTGCAGGCATTTTTGTTCTTCTTCATTAAATAACTCTTTGACGTTAATAAATCTGCCCTGTTCAAGGTAAGGCATAAGTCTTTCGATAATTGAATTTTCAAGGACAGCCTCTTTATCACCGCCTTTTACCTGTTTTGAAATTCTTTTGAGGCGGTTTTCAAGGGTGGATATATCGGCAAGAGCAAGCTCAGTGTTAATTGTTTCAATATCGTCTATAGGGTCAATTTTGCCGTTAACATGTATTGTGTTTTCATCATCAAAACATCTTACAACCTGAATTATGGCATCAACTTCACGAATATTATGCAAAAACTGGTTACCGAGACCCTCACCCTTGCTTGCGCCTTTTACAAGCCCCGCAATGTCAACAAATTCAATAGCCGTCGGTATAACGGTATCCGTCTTTACAAGCGGCTGAAGCTTGTATAATCTTTCATCGGGCACGGTTACAACACCGACATTCGGTTCAATTGTACAAAACGGATAGTTTGCGCTCTGTGCATTTTTTGAAAGAGTGAGCGCATTAAACAGAGTTGATTTACCAACGTTGGGAAGTCCTACAATACCGGCTTTTAACATCATTAATCCTTTTTTAAAGAGTGCAAAAGGCGCACAAGTCTACATTGTCTTGTGCGCCAAAATTTTTAGTTTGTACCTACAGGAACTTTTTGCTGCTCGAGCTGTAAAGTAAGCGTTGTAACGTCGCATACTTCACATGGTCCGAAGTACTGAATGGCACCCGGGAATACGTAGCAGTCATTAAGCGCCCATTTTTCCCTTCTTTGTTCAAATGCCTTAAAGACAGGGCCATTAAGGTCAACAAGTGCTTTTTGAATAACGGGTTTCATAACTCCGTGGCGTTTTTCCATGTTCATCATCATTGTTAACGGCACGCCGCCGGCTTTCCATTCGCTTGCAGGAGCGGTAAGGTTTTTAACGGATGAAAGGTAACCCGTAAGACCTGCCTGAATAAGGGCAAAAGCATTATAGCCAAGGGAATAGCAGTAATCGGCATCAAAGTTTGAAGGCATTGCACATCTTCCCTCATAACCGAAGAAATGTGCCTGATCGGAGAATTTACCGTTATATTTGCCTTGTGCCTTAAGTGCTTTTAATCTTTGTTTTACCATTTCAATCAAAAGCTTTTCGGTATCAATTTTTGAAACCTGAACGTTGCCGTGCGGATCTCTGTCCATAAGCAGCTGAGCTTTAATCATATCGGGCAGAGAGTTAAACACTTTTGCATTTTGACCTTCAAGCCTTGATTCAATGATTTGATACTTTTGAGAATTTGGCGCATTAACGAAATTTTCGTCTTTTTCAAGAACCGCAAGAAGGTCGTTGAGGTTTGAAATCATGGTTTTCATTTCGGGAATAAACTCGATAAGACCTTCGGGAATTAAAGCCACACCAAAGTTTTTACCCATTTGCGAACGCTTAACGACGATGTCCGTAATATAGTCAACAATGCTCTCAAGGGACATTTGTTTTGCTTCCACTTCTTCCGAAATAAGGGTAATATTGGGCTGAACCTGCAAAGCAACTTCCAGACCCACATGAGTTGCGCTTCTTCCCATAAGTTTAATGAAGTGCCAGTATTTTTTAGCTGAATTTGCATCTCTTTGAATATTTCCGATAAGTTCAGCATATGTTTTTGTTGCGGTATCAAAACCGAAAGAGATTTCAATCTGGTCGTTTTTCAAGTCGCCGTCAATTGTTTTGGGGCAGCCTATTACCTGAATGTCCGTTCCCTTAGCTTTTAGCCACTGAGCCAGCATGCAGGCGTTAGTGTTTGAATCGTCGCCGCCGATTATAACAATTGCGTTAATATTTAACGCTCTGCAGTTTTGCAGCGCTTTTTCAAACTGTTCTTCCGTTTCAAGTTTTGTTCTACCCGAGCCGATTATATCAAAACCGCCGGTATTTCTGAATTTATTAATAAATTCATCGTCAAATTTTACATATTTATTTTCAATTATTCCTGAAGGACCGCCCAAAAAACCGTATAGAATATTGTTCGGATTAGCCGCTTTGAGCGCATCATAAAGACCTGCTATAACGTTGTGTCCGCCTGGAGCCTGACCGCCCGATAAAATAACGCCTACGTTTTTCTGATTGAAATTCAAAGCCTCGCCGTCATTTCCGAAACTTACAAGGGGCTGACCGTATACATCTTTAAAAAGTTTTTGGATTTCACCGGCATCTTTAACTGCCGTTGTAGTGTTTCCGTAGTTAATTTTAATATTTTTAATGCCGTTAGCAAGCACTCCCGCTAACTTTGGTTTATAATTCAATCTTTCTTTGTGCAGAGGTGAACATTCACGCATAAATTATCTCCTTATTTAGCTCCATTGCTGAGTAACATTTTATTACAAACAAGCAAAACAAGCAAAAATTAAGAAATGTAAAATTTTTTTAAAAATGTACAAAAAAAATTTTCAGTATACTTTAAACTTAAGAAATAATTAGGAGTTGATAATTATGACACAGGGAATTAATCCTCAAACAACAGTTATACAAAGTACCCAAAATACAGATACAGCAGTAAAGGCACAGGCCGGCTTGCTTGAAAATGCAAAGGTTAAGGCTTTTGAAATAAGAGATACTTTTGTAAATTCTAATGAGAGCACAAAAGCAAAAGTAAATTCATCGCTTGCGGCGGGAAGCGTTCTGGGAACGGTTTTAACACTGTTTGCCGCAACCGGCCGCAAATATGTTGTATCAAATCAAGAAGGTGCAAAAAAAACTTTAAGAGGGCAAAATTTGCCGCTTAAAATTCTTGGCGGAGCAGTTTCGCTGTTATCCGGCGCAGCAATTATTGCACTTAACATGAGCAAAAAACAAGACAACATGGAGCAAAAATAAAATATACCGCTGCAGAATAGGTCAAAAACCTTGCAGCATGTGCGGAATGCAGCTAAAATAAAAAAATACTTGAAATATTTTTTTTAACATGTATTATAGATTTATCGCTGTTTGCGGGAGTAATTCAGTGGTAGAATGCTTCCTTGCCAAGGAAGATGTCGCGAGTTCGAGCCTCGTCTCCCGCTCCATAATTAACAAAACGGTTATTTAATAAATAATTAAACAAAAAAAGTAAGCACAAAGCTTACTTTTTTTGTTTTGCAGATAAAATTTAAACCCTGTTACTATGAAGCGAGTTTATCAATTAACTTGTAATACCACGACATAAAGCCTTCTTTGTGGTCTTTTTGGTATTTTTCAAGTTCTTCTTTAGTCATTTTTCGTGCAGGCATGCCTGTTAAAACCCTTGAGCCCGCATCGGTGAGCACCGTACTTGCCGCTACAACAAGACCCGAGTTCAAAAGTGATTCGTTATATTGTTTTACAAAAAGGTTGTTAAGCGAGCCTGAGATAATTACCTGAACGCACATTCTGAAGAATTTATTAATTCCTCTTAGTCTTGCATCTTTTTCAGCCTGCTCTTTGGTGCTTCCGTTTCTGACAGAAGCGTTAAATTCGTCATTCATATTAAACCACATGCCCGTAAGGGTGCCCAGAGTCTGCGCAATAACGGCAATTTTTGAATTGTTTCCTTTGGATGATGTAATATTGTTGTTTGACAGTACTTCCATTTTTCTTACATATTTATTAAACTCATCTATGAGTTTTTCTTTGTTATCGCCGTATTTTGCCCTATAGTCCAAAAATCTGTTATATAAATTCAAAACATGATAAGGGTCATTTTCATCGTATTTCAAAAATTTTGCCCTGCCCGCGGGCTTTGCGCCGGCATTTTTTATGGCGTTTTCAAGTTTATGAGCTATTTTGTAGGGATACATAACAAGTTCTTTTACAAATCTCAGCGGAGCACTCATAAGCTCGCGCAAATCCTTAAGTCTGACTTCAAGACCTATTATGGGAAGTTTTTTTGTAACAAAATCTTTGCCGATTACAAAACCGTCTTCGCCTATTCCTTTTTCCTTGATTTTCGATGCGAGCGTATCTATTAGTTTTTGATTGCCTTTTACAAATAAACAGTCGTGAAACACGCTGTAGTCATCTTTTGTAATAACGACATCTCTCATGGTGCCCTTATTCAGCATATCTGAATATTTTTTAAAGAGATCGGAAATTTTTCTGCCAAAATCCGTATGTTTTGACAGCCCTTTTGCGGCATATCCGCCTGCGATACTCAAGGCACAGAAGGCAAGAATATTTCTTAAGCTCAAGACCGGTTTTTTGTTTTTGTCTGCGTTTATTGCGCCATCTTGTTTAATGTCCGGAGTCTTGCCTTCTTTTGCGGAGTTTAGAAAATCTTCCATTTTTATGTAGGATTTTTTGTTACCTTCGGGCACTTCTATTCTACCGATTGGCATATTTGACGACAATCTTGAAACAACCCTTGAAACAAGCCCTATAACCGTGCTGATTAGTGCAGTAGCCCAGACACTTGAGTTTGCGGCTTTTGAAAAGCAAGACAATACCGCAAACTGGGTCAGTGCTTCACAGATATTCTCTTTTATTTCCTGCCCCTGTTTCAGGCGCTGTTCTTTTTGCGCCTCCTGTTGGCTTCTGCCTTTTTGAATTGCTTTATTATAAAAATCGTTCCCCAAAAACAGTGCTGCGGTAAAGCCCGATACAATACGCGTTACAAACCTTTCGCGTTTTGTATCGTAATTGGCGACATCATAGCGCATTTGCCCGTTTACCAGTTTTGCAAAATTTTCTGTTATTTTGGAACAAATTGACGTGCAATAAGGAGTACACTTCTTACCTGTAGGGTAAACGCCGCCTTTGGGCATTGCTTCTTTTATAAAGTCAAATCCGTTACTCTGCATGCCGCGAAGGGCGTTAACAATATCTTGGGCCTTATTTGCTTCCCTGTGTTTTTTTAAAAATTCAAGATTATTTAACCGTGAATTAGGGAATTTTTGAATGATAAAATCAAGCGCATCAAGGGGCATGGTCAAAAGCGACCTGAGCGAATATTTTGCGGTCCTTAACGCGGAGTCGTCGTGAACATATGAATACCTGTCGATTTTCTCGATAAGTTCGGGCGCGTTTTTCTCTGTGACTTCAACCGCATCATCATAAAGATTATTAAGAGAGCAGGAAACAAAGCGCGAAAGTGCCTGCATATCATCTGCGCTCGGCAAAGCCGAACCGAAAGCAGGCACGTTTTTATTAATAATTTTCGGGGTAATATTCATACTAAATATGCTATTTAAACTCACACGCTGTGAAAAAACACCTGAAGAACAAAAATTGCCCCGAAAAAAGTATATGTGAAAAATTATAAAGCTCTAGCCGATATAAATGATGTCATAGGCAAGCTCTTCCGCACGCTGAGTGGCAAAACTGTCGGATTCGCCCCACGTATCGCGATTCGTACTGCTACCGGTGCGATTTTTGTCTTCATCCCAACCCAGTTTCGGATATTCGCCGCCGTTTTCTACCATCCATTCCGTCTTGCAAAGTTCATAATTTAGAGCATACAATCTGCATGGATATGCACACAGGTCATCAAAAGTTTTTGTCCTGTCATAAGGATAAATCGGGGTGTCCTCGTAGTAAGGCTCATCAGAGATTAATGCTTTTACCTGAACTTTGCCTTCTTCATTTGTACTGAACTCAAGAACTTTTGTTTCGTCATAATGGTTTATGTATAAATCTATTAAATATTCATTGTAATGACCGTCAGCATAAGTTTTTGCTACAAGCTGCTTTGCTTTTTCGTCTTTAAATATACCAAAATTTACGTCAGCTTTTTTATTATTTGCTGCGCTTTTAGCGTTTTGTACACCATACCTGTAAGGGGAAATTCCTGAAATTCTCATTATCAATACCTCGCATTAACAACTACTACAAACGCAATTGTAATAAGAAAGGAAGTTTAGCACAAGAAAATGTGTCAATTATCTTTACATATTGTAATAAAATAAGAGCGAAATTTCGATATATTCACAAAAAATATTGTTCATTTTTCACATTTACGACACACATAGTGCGAGTTGATTGTGACTATTTGCACGCTCAACGCGTACAAATGTGGTATCGCAGAATTTACACGCGACAGCGTGTAAAAGCGGTTTCGCAAAATTTATTCGAATCGCCAAAAAACGTTAAAAAATACAAAAATTTGCGTCTGATGCGATTCGAACGCATGACCTATCCCTTAAAAGGGGAGTGCTCTACCTGCTGAGCTACAGACGCAAACCTAAACTTTATTCAATTGTCATATCTACAGCTCAGCAGAACCTAAACTTTATTCAATTGTCATATCTACAGCTCAGCAGGTAGTTTGTGCGGACTCGCCGCTAACCTCGCTACGCTCGTTTACTTGAGCTACAGACGAACTTCAACTGCTTATTCAATATAACAAGAACAAACTTTTACGTCAAACACTTTTTTAAAAAAATAAAATAGCCGCATTGTACCTACTCTTTCGGGTTATTTAAAAAGGCAAAATTCATATAATATTAAACTTATACACAAGAAAGGAAAAGCCATGAAAAAAACTTTACTCATGCTTGCGGCAACTATTTTTATATGCAATTGCACATTGGCAGCCCCGTGCGACATTACAAAGCCGTACAAAAACAAACCAGATTGCCCGAATAACTGTAAACAATACTCTGCGCCCACAGGCTGCGAAGATGATATGTGCGAAGCCCGCAGCAACAAAACATCTTACAACAGAGCAAAAAGCAATACAGAGTGCTTTTTTGACAATCAGTTTGCACAGATGAAAAAACTCCTGTGCTTAAGTCAGCAGCAAAATACAGCAATAGACTGCATTTACGACAAATACAAAAATCAAATGCAAATTCTGCACAATCAAGCGCAGAGCAGACAGGAAAAACTCTGTCATATGATTAACAACTGTGCATCAAATTCCGAAATAAGAGCGCAAAAAAACGAACTGAACGACATTAAAAACGAAGCAAAAGAGCAGTATAAATGTTTTTCAAAAGAAATAAAAGCACAGCTGTGCAGAGATCAAATCAAATGTTTTAATAAATTTAACCGTATGGAAAAAAAGAAAATGAAAAAACTTGCAAAATATTGCATGCAGCCTCATTTCCCATGTGATTGCGGATGTAAAATGTACAGCGCCTGCGGCAATTAAATAAAATTTAAAAAAACCGCCCTCAATCTGTCGGGGCGGTTAATTTATTATGATAACTTACTTATCAGTTCAGATATTGTTGAAATTTCCGTCTTTATCTCTTTTGTGCGCGCCCTTGTCTGCTCAACCACTTCCTTTGGCGCCGAATTTACAAATTTTTCATTGTTCAATCTGGCGTTAAGCGAGTTAAGTTCTGCTTCAAATTTCTGAATTTTCTTGTTTTGACGCTCAATTTCCTTGTTAATATCAATTAAGCCCTCAAGCGGAACGACTATTTTGGTATCGCCCACACTGCAATACGCGCAGTGTTTTTCATCCTTTGAATTCTTTTCAAACTCAACATTTTCAACGCGCGCAAGACGTTTTATGTAGGGGATAATTTTTGAAAACAAATCCTCATCCCCGTCGATTTTAATATTTATTTTTGAGCCTACCGGTATATTAAAATCCGCCCTTAGGTTTCTCAAAGACTTAATCGCCTCAAAGACATTTTGCATTTGTTCGGACTCATACTCAAACTCAAATTCTTTATTATATACGGGAAAATCCGTTTTCATAAGGGCGACTTCACTTTTTTCAACAGACATTAACTGCCAGATTTTCTCCGTAATATGAGGCATAATGGGGTGCAGCAGTTTTAAAGACTGTTCAAGCACATACGCCATAACGGCTTCATTTTTTTCGATTTTAGAAAGCTCTACATACCAGTCACAGTAATAATTCCAGAAGAAACTATTCTGTAGTTTTCGATATTTTCATTTACTTCTTTTATTACTTTGTTTAACTCGTTTAAAATCCACCTGTCGGCAATTGAGAAGTCTTTAGGGTCAAGTTTTAAATCTTTACCCGACTTTGTTAAATTCATTAAAACAAAGCGTGAAGCATTCCAGATTTTATTGGCAAAATTTCTGCCGTACTCAAACCTTTCGTTTGAAAGCTTGATATCCTGTCCGCCGTATGTGCAGAGCGAAGTTAAAGTAAAGCGCATGGCATCACACCCGTACTTTTCAATAATTTCAACGGGGTCAATGGTGTTGCCTTTTGACTTGGACATTTTTTGTCCGTTTTCATCTCTTATAAGTCCGTGGATATAAACGGTGGAAAACGGCGGAACTTTTGTAAATTCAAGCCCCATTGTAATCATTCTTGCCACCCAGAAGAAAATAATGTCAAAACCTGTAACAAGCGTTGTTGTCGGGTAGAATTTTTTGTAATCATCAGAATTTGTATCGGGCCAGCCCATTGTTTCAAAAGGCCACAAGCCTGAAGAAAACCATGTGTCTAAAACGTCCGTATCCTGCCTGTAGTTATCGGGGTCAGGATTTTCAAGCGCTACAACCATCTCGTCCGTTTTTTTATGGTAATAAGCGGGAATTTGGTGCCCCCACCAGAGTTGGCGGGAAATACACCAGTCGCGTATATTTTCCATCCACATTAAATAATTCTTTTCCCAGCGGGAAGGAACAAATTTTATTGAGCCGTCCTTAACCTTTTCAATTGCAGCTTTTGCCAGAGGCTCCATTTTAACAAACCATTGCTCGGAAAGCAGAGGCTCGATTGTTGTATTGCAGCGCTGGCATTTTCCCACGGCATGCGGGTGATCGGTTATGCGCACCAGAACCTGATGGTCTTTTAACATTCTTAAAGTTCTCTCGCGCGCGTCATATCTGTCCCTGCCGTGCAGTTCCGGATGAACCTCGCTGCATGCAATCATTCTGCCCTGTTCATCAATTACTTTAATTGATTTTAAACCGTGGCGCCTGCCGACTTCAAAGTCGTTGGGGTCATGGGCGGGAGTAATTTTAAGTGCGCCCGTACCGAAACTTTTATCAACGTATTCATCTGCAATAATAGGGATTTCACGTCCCGTCAGGGGAATTACGCATTTTTTGCCTATTAAATCCTTGTATTTGTAGTCATTCGGGTTAACGGCGACCGCAACATCACCAAACATTGTTTCAGGACGGGTAGTTGCAATAACAATTGCGCCCATTTCGTCTTTCAGAGGGTATGAAATCTCCCATAATTTACCCTCTTCGTTTTCATACTGCGTTTCAATGTCAGAAATGGCACTCTGGCAGCGGGGGCACCAGTTTACAATATATGAACCCTTATAAATTAATCCTTTGTTGTACAAATCCACAAAAACTTTTTTAACGGCGCGCGAGCAGCCCTCATCAAGCGTAAAACGGGCACGCGACAGGTCAAAAGAGGCACCGAGTTTTTTAAACTGGTTTAAGATTTTACTTTTGTGGTCATTTGCCCAGTCCCAGGTTATTTTGACAAATTCTTCGCGCCCTATGTCATGGCGGCTTTTGCCTTCTTTTGCAAGTTGTTTTTCAACCACGTTTTGAGTGGCAATTCCCGCATGGTCACACCCCGGGAGCCAGAGAGCTTCATAACCTCTCATCCTGTGGTATCTGGTTAAAATATCCTGCAGGGTTCCATCCAGAGCATGACCCATATGTAAAACACCCGTGACGTTTGGCGGGGGGATAACGATTGAATAAGGCTCTTTTTTCGACTTGGCGTCAGCCTTGAAACACTCGTTTGTTTCCCAAAACTTATAAATTTCTTCCTCAGTCTTTCTTGCTTCATACGTTGTTGCCATGTTTTGGATTTGCAAATTGTCCATTTTATCCTCGAATTATAACTACAACAATAATTTATCACAAAAGTATTAGCCCATAAAGCGTATTATTTTTTGTGCAAAATCTGATTAATCTTTTGATATGAAAAAAGGTATAATTGTGCTTTTTTTAACAGCTGCAATCTTGGGCGCTGCAAAGATTTGCCATTGCAGAGAAGAACCGTTTGAGGAAGAAATAGACCTTACAACCGGTTTTGCGCAATGCCTTAAAGACGTTAATATTGAAGAAGAGGTAAAAAAATATCTGGGTGAAAGTTCTACATATGTGAATTTAAAAGAGTGCCTTGAAATAGCGCTATTATATAATTTTTATCTTAAGGGCGCAAAGTATGACTACGAAAAGGCGGGCTGGGAATACAAAAACGCTCTCACAAATTTTTTACCCGATTTTTCAGTAAGTAATTACTCGGTATTTTACAGCGGGCAAGTACTTGTCGGGGCAGCATTACTTGATAACTTTAACGAACTTGCGCTCTCCGTATATTTGAGAGGAACACACCATTTAACAAAGGGCGGAGAACAGATATTTGAGGCAAGGGGGAAGAAATACTTAAAATTTGCACAAAGACATAATCTTGAATACACAAGAAATGAAGTGCTGCTGTACTGTGCAAAGCATTACTATGAACTGCTCAGGACAAAACTCGACATAGAGATTTACCAGAAAAACTACAGGGAGCGCTGCGCCCAGCTGCTGCAGACACAAAACCTTAAAGAAGCGGGGCTTGGCACGGAATTTGACGTTATTCGGTCAAAAACGGAACTTGCACAGGCAAAACAAAATCTGCTGAACGCTCTTGAAGAATTCAGATACGCGCAGGCACGTCTGGCAAATATTATGGGTGTTGAAATAACGTCAAGTTTAATGCCTGTTGAGATGGAGGCACAGCAGTATACACTGGTAGAGGAGAATAAAACAATTGATAATTTATATGATATAGCCTGCTATGCAAGAGAGGACATTAAAAAAATCCGCTCGCGCATAAGGGCGCTAAAGGAAGAAAAGAAGATGATTTATACACAATTTGTTCCGCGCCCCAGAATTATAGCACAGGAACAGTGGCAAGGTACGGCAAAAGTAGGGGTAGGACCCGCTATTGTTCTTGGCGTATATGCGGATTGGAATTTGGGGCAAAATATGGGCGCGGGCACAATTACTCAGGCAAAGGCAAAACAGGCGGAAATTGAGAAAACTATTGTTGATTTGGAACAGTCGCTGAGGGATATAAAAGAGAGTATTTTAAAAGATTACTATGAGTCTAAGATATCAAAAGACAGAATAAAAATCTCGCAAGAACAGGTAGAGTACGCAACCCAGAGTGTTAAACTTGCAGAACTGAGGCTTGATGCGGGAGAGGGGATACTGATTGATGTCATACAGGCACAGACATTTAAGACAAGAACAAGGGTAGAACTTGTAAATTCGATAATAAGATACAATATAGCACAGGTACAAATGCTCTTTGACAGCGGAACAATCTCAAAAAGCGAAATTCTTAAAAATTACAGTCCGTAAAGATATGTAAAGTTTTTTATAAAATGTAGCAAATACACTAATTCAGGAGTTTTAAAAAAGCATAAAAGATACCTAACAACCCTAAATACATATTAATACAACGCCTGCCTCCAAAAGCAGGCTTTTACTTTTTCGGTATAATATTATATAATTTTTGAAAGAGGTGATAAAATGGATAAATTTGCTCTGACAAAATTGAGTTACGGAATGTACGCGATAGGAACAAAAGATGCACAAAACCGCTTTTGCGGCTGTATTGCAAATTCGCTTATGCAAATAACGGCAGAGCCTGCAACCGTCGCGCTCAGCATAAACCATGACAACTATACAAATCAATGCATAAAAGACACAAAAGAGTTTTCCGTTTGCGTACTTGGGGAGAAAACTAACCCCCTTATAATAGGCACATTCGGCTTTAGAAGCGCAAAAGACATCGACAAATTTGCAAATGTAAACCACAAAACCGCGGGCGATTTACCAGTATGCACGGATAGCTGTGCTTATTTGCTTTGCAAGCTGATAAGTACAACCGAAACCTCTACCCATACAATTTTTATAGCAAGTGTCGAGGACTGCGAAATACTGAGTGATGACACCCCGATGACATATGCGTATTATCATAACATAATAAAAGGCAATAGCCCCAAAAGCGCACCTACATACATCACACAGTCGTAAATACGTATTCAATATGTTACAAGAAATATTAAGTATTGTAACAATAAGAGTATATACTGAAATCATAAAAAATATATCGTTTTTATATATATGTAGAGATTTAAGAGCAGCAGTATTACACAAGGAGAAATGACTATGAGTCTCGGTGCAAGCGCTAGTTTAATTTTAGCAAATAATGAAAATATCAGCCCGCAGGCATTAATGGCGGCACAAAGCAACAAAAAAGCTCAGCCGAATCTATTTCAAGCTGCACAAGAAAATTCGCAAACCGCAACTAATGATTCCAGTAATATGAATTCTGTTGAAACAACAGGTACTATGGCATATACAGACAGTGTAGAAACAACCGGTACTATGGCTTACTCGGGAGGCGACTCTGCAGGTACAGTGAGCGCAGGCGGTGCCGTATCGGCAGGTGCAGGTGCTTCTTCGGGTGCATCAGGCAGTATAAGCTGTGTGGCTTAGGGCTATATTTTAACTTATATATTATATTTTAATCTTCTCTCAAAATAGGCGGTTATAATGGATGAAAAGAAAATTGCAAACTGCATGGTTTGCACAATTGTTCTAATGACAACAATTATTTTCAGCTGGACTTTTATCAACATAAATCAAGTTGCAAACAACAATTACAACACACCTGTATTATCAGCATTGGGCACATAAAAAACACCCCCACAGGGAGGGTGTTTAAATTTTATTTTTGGCAAATGCTATTTTTTATCCACTCTGATTGCATTATCAGGGCAAACAAGTTCGCATGTGCCGCAGGCAATGCATTCTTCCGGATTTGGTTCAACAGCCGGAGTTTGGTAAATACCGACTTCTTTTGACCAGTTTAAGCATTTTTTGGGACATTTTACGATACAAAGACCGCAGCCTTTGCAGTAGTCCGTAAATAAATGCCAGTCTGCTTTGCCTTTTGCAACGTTATTAACCGTTACGGCTTTATGTTGAGTTGTTGTCATTATACACCTGCTTTCTCTATTAGACCCATACCCATTTCAAGAGCCTTGTAGTTAAGTTCTCTTAATTCGGGTTTTGCGTCGAATTTTTTGCCAAGAGCTTTTTCCATAGCGTTTTTAATGTCGCTCAATTGCAGAACATTAGTTGCACTCAGCAATACACCGAGAACAATGATGTTGAATACTCTTGCGCTCAACTGCTCATTTGCAATTTTATTTGCTTCAACCGAAATAATGCTTTTAGCATTGCAAACAGGTTTCTTAGTACAAACGGATGAGTCGTAAATTACTGTTGAATTTTCGCTTACATAAGTTGTACATCTGTCAATTGCACGGTCAGAGAGCATTATTACGATATCACCCTTT